>NZ_JBHTMX010000033.1:0-22885 GCF_042679725.1 Methylopila musalis | reverse complement strand
GAACCCGCCGTTCCGGCGGAGCCGCAGCCGGCGCGCCTGCGCGCGATCGAGGGCGGCGGCCAGCGCACGGCGCCGGCGCGGCCTCAGCTGCGGATCGTCACCAGTCCGACAGCTTGATGTCGTCGGAGAACTCCACGTCCGGGATCTCCTTCGTCACGGCCTGCGCCGCAATGACGGTCTGCTTCACCGGATCGTAGGTGAGCGACGGCGAGCCCGCGAGCGCCCAGCCCTTGCTGAGCGCCGCCGACACCCGCTTGCAGAAGGCGGAATCGTCGGGGCCGGTGAGAAGACGGTAGAGTTTCATGAGTTGCGGACGCTTGACGGTTGGGGATCAGCCGCGCTTGCCGTAGCGGCGGTCGAACTTGGCGGCTTCGTGGCGGGCCCAGATGAGCGCGGTCAGGCCGATCGCAAGACCGCCGATCGGCACTGCGAACTGAAACCACAGCGGGAGCTGCATCGCCTAATCCTCGCTTCGCAGGACGCCGAGCACCGCCTGCGCAAACAAATGTAATGCGATGGCGGCCAGAATCCAAAGGGCTGCGAACCACGACGCTTTGCCGGTCGTGACGGGCACGAGCACCGCCGCGCCAAGGATGGTCAGGCCCACCGCGTTCGATGTCGAGGCGGCGAGTTTAAGGCGCTCGTTCGTGCGCTTCGCCCGAAGCCGCCGTTCGACGTCTTCGGGCGAGCGCTCCGTCACATCACGCCGCCTTCTTGAGCAGGCCGCGATTGGCGAGGCATTCGGCGATCTGGACCGCGTTCAGCGCCGCGCCCTTGCGCAGGTTGTCGGAGACCACCCACAGCGCGAGGCCGTTGTCGACCGTCGGATCCTCGCGGATGCGGGACACGAAGGTGGCGAAATCGCCCACGCACTCCACCGGGGTCACGTAGCCGCCGGGCTCGCGCTTGTCGACGACCAGCACGCCCGGCGCCTCGCGCAGGATGTCCCGGGCCTCGTCCGCCGAGAGCGGCTTCTCGAACTCGATGTTCACCGCCTCGGAATGGCCGACGAACACCGGCACGCGCACGGCGGTGGCGGTGAGCTTGATCTTGGGGTCGAGGATCTTCTTGGTCTCGGCCACCATCTTCCATTCCTCCTTCGTGTAGCCGTCCTCCATGAAGACGTCGATGTGAGGAATGACGTTGAAGGCGATCTGCTTCGGGAACTTGCCGCCCTCGTGCTCCGGCGACTGGTTCACGTAGATGCCCTTGGTCTGGTTCCAGAGCTCGTCCATGGCGTCCTTGCCGGCGCCGGAGACGGACTGGTAGGTCGAGACCACCACGCGCGTGATCCTGGCCGCGTCGTGGAGCGGCTTCAGCGCCACCACGAGCTGGGCGGTGGAGCAGTTCGGATTGGCGATGATGCCCTTCTTGGCGTAGCCGGCGACCGCGTCCGCGTTCACCTCTGGCACCACCAGCGGCACGTCCGGGTCCATGCGCCACACCGACGAGTTGTCGATCACGATGGCGCCCTGGGCCGCGATCTTCGGCGACCATTCGCGCGACACGTCTCCGCCGGCCGACATCAGGCAGATGTCGATCCCGGAGAAGTCGTAGGTCGCGAGGTCCTTGCATTTCAGGGTTCGGTCGCCGAACGAGACCTCGGTGCCGAGGCTCCGGCGCGAGGCCAGCGCGACGAGCTCGTCGACCGGGAACTCCCGCTCGTCGAGGATGTTCAGCATCTCGCGGCCCACGTTGCCCGTGGCGCCGACGATGGCGATCCGATAACCCATGTTCAGCTCCATCGCCGGCGCGAAGGCTTCTTAAGGGGAGGCGCCGGCGTCCTGATGTGCGCGGCGCGTCGCCGCGACGTTCTGATGACGCCAAACGGCCGCCAAATCAATCATCATGGCGCGGGCCCGCCCCATTGATGCGGGCGACGTCTCCGCCAGTTCTTAACGGCAGAGCCCATTCCGACGCCCGGAGCCCCGTCATGTCCCGCGCCTTCGCCCTTCTCGCCGCCGCAGCTCTCCTGTCCGCCGCCCAGCTGTCGACCGCCGTCCCCGCCGCCGCCCAGTCGGGCGAGCGCCGCGCCGCGTCGGGCGGCGGCGTCTCGGTCACGATCACCAAACAGTCGAACTATCTGAACACCCGCACGGTGGCGCGCCCCAACAGCCGCGCCACCTACGAAACCTCCGCCGTCTACCAGTCCTCGACCCCGACGCGCGGCCCCGGCGGGTTCGAGCGCTGGCCGCTGCCCTCCACCTTCACCCTGCCGGGCTACTGACGCGCGGATCGTCCCCCGTCGCGGGCGCGCCGCCGGCGGCGGGGGGAACGATCGGCCTATGGGAAGCGACCTTGAAAAGACGGTCCCTATGGGCTATGTAGTGTTCATCGATCTTGCTCGTTGAAATTTGTTACGCGTTCTGAACGCGACGGCGAACTTCCTTTCAAAATCGATCTTGTCGCAACGCTCGGCAGACGGCCGGGCGATCGAGAAACTGTGTCGATTTAAGGAAAATCGTCATGATCAACGGCACCGTGAAGTTCTTCAACACCCAGAAGGGCTACGGCTTCATTCAGCCCGACAACGGCGCGACGGACGTGTTCGTCCACATCTCCGCGGTCGAGCGTTCCGGTCTCCACACCCTCGTGGAAGGCCAGAAGGTCTCGTTCGAGGTGGTGCAGGATCGCCGCTCGGGCAAGAACGCCGCCGAGAACATTCAGGCGGCGTGACGCGATATCGCTTCCGGCCCGCGACCACGGATGTACTGGCGCGGGCGGTCGAGGCGAGTGGGAGAAGGTCGGGCATGCGCCCGGCCTTTTTTCGTTTTTAAGGAGCGCGAACGTTGACGCTGACAAAAGACAGTCTGTTCAAGCCCTCCAAGGCGGAAGCCAAGGGCGACGCCACCACGCGCGCCGCGCGCGCGATCATCGATCAGGAGACCGCCCGCCGGGACGCCAAGACCGAGCGGCTCAAGGCGGCCCGCCTCGCGCGGGACGAGGCCGAGCAGGCCGCCGCGGCGCAGGCCGCTCCCGCTCCGGCGCGCAAACGCCGCGCGGCCGTAGCAAAAGCCTGATCCGAACGACGCTTTACGGCTGACGGGCGGAATTCCGATCAGGCGTTCGTGCGCCGCCCTCTGTGCTGTTTGGATGTTCTGAAGCCGCCGTCGACGATGGTGTGATCGCGGGCGAGCCTGCGTCAGGCCAGCGCGTCGATCTCGGCGTCGGACAGGCCGCCGGGCACGATCGCCACCGGAATCGGGAAGGCGCCCGCCGCCTTGCCCACGATCGCGGACACCAGCGGGCCGGGCCCCTCGGTTCCGGAGCTCGCGGCGAGGACCAGAAGGGCGATATCCTCGTCCTCTTCGATCAGAGCGGCAAGTTCGCCGGCTCGGTCGCCTTCGCGCACCACCTGCTCGGGCTCCACCCCCGCCACCGCGCGGGCGTGCGCCGCCACGCGGGCCAAATGGGCGCGGGCCGCGGCCTCCGCCTCCTCGCGCATCACGTCGCCGACCCCGAACCAATGCTGGAATTCGCCGGGCGTCACCACAGACAGCAGCGCCAGCGTCGCGCCGACGCGACCGGCGCGGCGGGCGGCGAAGTAGACCGCGCGGCCGCACTCCTCCGTGTCGTCCACCACGACGAGGAACTTCGGGCGATGCCCGGCTTCGTAGGAACGGCGCGGCGCGGCGGTCATGGCCGGAGCATGCGCGAGGCGGGCGCGCGCCGCAATCGGAACGGCGGCGTCGTCCCCCGCCGTCTGAAACGTCAGCGGGCGCCGAACGCCCGGCGCAGCATCTCCATCTGGCCCTCGAGCGGATGGCGCACCGGCGTCTCCACCATCACCGCGCCGTCGAGCTGCACGTCGAGGATCTGCACCCGCTCCTGCAGGCGGGCGGTGCGGTCGATCAGGTCGCGCAGGCGCTCGGGCAGGCGGCCCAGCATGTCGGGCGCGAGCGTGGAGGCCACCGGCGACAGTCGCACCTTCAGCTTCTCCTCCCGCGCCTGGTCGAAGGACATCTCGCCCTCGTTCACGGCGCGCTGGAGCAGCAGCCAAGAGGCGATCTGCATCAGGCGGGTGGTCAGCCGCATGCTCTCGGTGGCGTAAGCGATGGATTCCGAGCGTCCGAGCAGGCGGGATTCGGCCCGGCCGTCGCCGTCGAGATAGGCCGCCGTCTCCTCCACCAGCGCCATGCCCTCGCGGAACAGCGCCGTGAAGGCGGCGGAGCCCACGAGGCGCGCCCCGAACGAAACCGGCGCGTCCTGCGGGTCGACGCGCTCCAACCTGTCGTTCATGGATCCTGGCCCTTTCCTCGGCGCTCGGCGCCGGCGACAGACTTAGCCGCCGCGCAGCATGGCATCAACGCGAGGAAACGGGCAATCAGCGGGCCAACCGCATCGTTATCCACGGCGGAGGCGCGCCGCATGGTTACCGGGCCGGCCACGAAAAAAGGCCGCCGGGTCACGGCGGCCTGAAGTCGAATGACAGGGAGGCGTCATACAGAGTGGACAGGAACCACTCGAAATCCAGAAGCTGGACACCCTTATTCATGATCGGGAAAGGTTAACGCCCGCTTAATGTGGGCGCGCTCCGCGCTCGATTGTCAGGGGTTTCAGCCCTTCGCTCAGCTTCGGAACACGTTCTCCGCCGCGTCGCGGTGGGCGGACTTGGCCGCGATCGCCGCTTCCAGCCGGGCGATCTCGCCGCGGAGCGTTACGATGCGCTCGTTCAGCTCGCCGACGGAGAGCCGGTCCAGCGGCTGGCCGATCTGGTGGGCCGAATCAGCGGCCGGGCGCGCCGGCCGATCGTCGTCGAACAGGGACATTTCCGTCTCCTCATCCGTCATAGCGGGACACGGAACCGTGCCGCATCGGGACGGGCGCGCGCAAGCCGCCGATGGGCGAAGCCGCACGACTGCGTTGCGCGCGGCGACGGCAAACCCTATACAGGGCGCAACCCCCATCATCGATATATGGTCAGGGCTCCGCCGCGAACCGGCGGCCGGAGCGAGAGGAGCATTGCACCCATGTCGAACGCGCCGCTGATGCCGAAGGCGACCGCGGTCTGGCTGGTCGAGAACACGTCGCTGTCGTTCGCCCAGATCGCCGATTTCTGCAAGCTGCACGAGCTCGAGGTGAAGGCGGTCGCCGACGGCGACGCCGCCCAGGGCATCAAGGGGCTCGACCCGATCACCTCCGGCCAGATCACCCGCGAGGAGATCGAGCGCGGCCAGGGCAACCCGAACCATCGCCTGCAGCTCGCGGTCTCCAAGGTGCGGCTGCCGCCGGTGAAGCCCCGCAAGGGTCCGCGCTACACGCCCGTGTCGCGCCGGCAGGACCGGCCGAACGCCATCCTCTGGCTGGTGCGCAACCATCCGGAGCTGAAGGACACCCAGATCATCCGTCTCGTCGGCACAACCAAGTCGACGATCGCGGCGATCCGCGACCGCACCCACTGGAACGCGGCCAACCTGACGCCGGCCGATCCGGTGACGCTCGGCCTGTGCTCGCAGATCGACCTGGACTTCGAAGTCTCCAAGGGCGCCAAGGCCAATCCCGACGCGGTGCTGCGCCGCGAGGAGGAGGATACCCTGCTGCCGGCCGAGATCACCACCGGCGAGGACGCGGCCGCCGAGGAGCGCGAACTCGACGTGGAGAGCGTGTTCGCCAAGCTGAAGCAGCTGAAGCGCGACGACACGGACGACGACGAGGACGACGACCGCCGCTGAGCGGCTCCGCCGGCGCGCCGGTTCCGGAGCTTCTGTCCGGACCGGCTTCTGGCATGATGGGCGTTCCCGATCCCGAACAGCCCGGGCCTCACGCATGCCGTTCCTGAACGACCCCCGCCGCGGCGACATCGAGGACGACGCGTCCAGCACCAAGCTCTGGTCGCTCGCCTCGCTCGCGGGCTGGGTGCTGGTCGAGATCAGCATCCCCAAGCTGCTGCTGGCGAGCGTGCTGCTGTTCGGCCTGCCCTGTCTGCTGCTGGGCGCGGCGCCGCTGCTGGTCACGGCGTGGCTGTCCTCGGCGTCGAGCAGCGTCACCCAGCTCGTCACCGGGCTGGTGGCGCCGGTGGCCGTGCTCGCCGGGCTGATCGGACTGGCGCTGTTCGGGCTGCGGCCGGCCTTCCGGCTGGCGGAGCGCAGCTTCTGGTCGCTGAACGCGCTCACCGTGCAGCCGAGCTTCGTGCTGTGCCGGGAGGCGATGCGGCATTTCCTCGCCCACCGGCTCTCGCTCTATCTGCGTCGCGACGGCGCGCGGGTGGGGCGCTTCACCGCGCTCGCCGCCGCGAGCCTGATGTCGCTCGCCGCCGCCGTCGCCGCCTGGCTCGCCTGGCCCCATTCGCGCTGGATCGGCTCGTGGCGGGAGATCGCCGAGCCGCTGTCGCTGCTCGGGGCCGCCTTCGCCAACAGCGTGGTGCTGTTCGGCGGCTATGTGGCGGTGGTGGCGCTGGTCTGGGGCTGGGCCGACTCCGCCATGGGCCAGCCGGTCACCCTGTCCCGACGTGATCCGGAGCCGCAGGGCGGCGCGCGGCCGCTTCGGGTGGCGCATCTGTCCGACCTGCACACGGTCGGCGAACGGTTCGGCTTCCGCATCGAGAGCGGCCGCAAGGGGCCGCAGGGCAACGAGCGCCTCGTCCGCACGCTGGCCGCGCTTCAGCGCGCGGACGAGCAGGACCCGCTCGATCTGATCCTCGTCACCGGCGACATGACCGACGCCGGCCGCGCGGCCGAATGGTCCGAGTTCCTCGAGGCGCTGGAGCGTCATCCGGAGCTGAGGGACCGGATGCTGTTCCTGCCCGGCAACCACGACGTCAACGTGGTGGACCGGGCCAATCCGGCCCGGCTCGACCTGCCGTTTTCGCCCGGCAAGAAACTGCGCCAGCTGCGCGCGCTCGGCCTTCTGGCGGGGCTTCAGGGCGACCGCGTCCGGGTGGGCGTTCCCCCCGAGAAGGGCGAGGCGCCCACGCTGAACGCGTGGCTCGCGCCCCATGCGGCGGCCATGACGACGTTCCTGCGCACCGGGCGCGGCAAGCGCGCGCGGGACATCCGCGCGCTGTGGGACGAGGCGTTTCCGATGTGGACGCCGCCCGCGACCCCGGACGGGCTTGGCGTCATCCTGCTGAACTCCAACGCCGACACCCATTTCTCCTTCACCAACGCGCTCGGTCTGATGCCGGCCGAGCAGGAGCGGCGGGTGGACGCGATCCTCGGGGCCTATCCCGAGGCGGCGTGGATCGTGGCGCTGCACCACCACCTCACCGAATATCCGCGCCCGACCCGCTCGCTGTCGGAGCGCATCGGCACCGCGCTGATCAACGGCAGCTGGTTCCTGCGCCAGCTCAAGCCCCAGTCCCGCCGCCTCGTGGTGATGCACGGCCACCGCCACGTGGACTGGACGCTGTGCTGCGGCGACCTGCGGATCGTCTCCGCCCCGTCGCCGGTGATGGGCGAGCCTTACTTCCTGATCCAGCGGTTCACCGCTGGCGACGGACGGCTCGGGCTCCTGAACGCGCAGCGGGTGACGCTGGGGGACGAGGCCGAGGGGGCGGCGCCCGACGCTCTTCGTCCTTCGACCAATGTGACGCCGGGCCGCTTTCCCGCGCCGATCCCGGGCGTCTAGAACGGGGTGGCGGGCGCCTGCGGCGGGCGGCGCCCCGATCGCTCCCACGCCCGCTCCGGACCGGCCTGCCGCCGGGCGATGACGCCATGACCACGATGAAGCGCCTGCTGGTCCTCGTCCGGCACGGGCAGAGCGAGGACAACGCGCAGGACCTGTTCTCGGGCCTGCGCGACCCCGACCTCACCGCGCGCGGCGTCGCCGAGGCCCATGCGACGGGCGAGGCGCTGCGCGATCTCGGCCTCCGCTTCGACCACGCCTTCACCAGCGGGCTCCGCCGGGCGCAGCGCACGCTCGCCATCGTGCTGGACGAGCTCGGCCAGCCGGACCTGTCCGTGACGCGGGACCCGGCCCTGAACGAGCGCGACTATGGCGAGCTCGCCGGCCTCAACAAGACCCAAGCCCGCGCCCGGTTCGGGATCGAGCAGGTCCGCATCTGGCGCAAGTCGTTCCACGAGACTCCGCCCGGCGGCGAGAGCCTCGCCGACACGGCCGAACGGGTGTGGCCGTTCTACGAGCGCGAGATCGCCCCTGTGGTGGCGGCGGGCGGCCGGGCGCTGCTCGTCGGCCACGGCAACGCCCTGCGCTCCATGCTGATGCGGCTCGACGGCGTCGACCCCACCAGCATCGAGGAGGTCAACATCGGCACCGCGCAGTTCCTGGTCTACGCGATGGCCGAGGACACCGGCGCGCTGGCGCGGGTGGAGATCGCCCCGACCGTCTGAGGGCGGCCCGTCGTCATTTCCGCCCGGTCAGCCGCCCGCGCCGGCCGTCTCCCAGCCGAGCATGGCGCGCTTGCGGGTGAGGCCCCAGTGGTAGCCGGTGAGCGCGCCGGTCGCGCCCACCACCCGGTGGCAGGGCACCACGAAGGAGATCGGGTTGCGCCCGACCGCAGCCCCCACCGCCCGCGCCGCCTTCGGGCGCCCAAGCTCCTCCGCCAGCCGGCCGTAGGTGGTGGCGCGCCCGAGCGGGATCGACAGCAGCGCCCGCCACACCTCCACCTGGAAGTCGGCGCCGATCAGCACCAGACGGAGCGGCCGATCCGAGCTCCACAGCGCCGGATCGAAGGCGAGCGCCGCATAGGGCGCCACATGGGCGTCGTCGCGGATCATCCGGGCCGCGGGCCAGCGACCGGCGAGATCGTCGCGGGCGTCCGGAACGCCCGCCTCGTCGTCGGCGAAGCCGAGCCCGCACAGCCCGCGGTCCGTCGCCGCCAGCACCGCGAGCCCGAAGGGCGAGGGCGCGACGCCCCAGCGGATATCGAGCCCGGCGCCGCCGGTCTTGAACGCGCCCGGCGACATGGCCTCGTGGGTCACGAACAGGTCGTGGAGCCGGGCCGGTCCCGACAGGCCGAGCTCATAGGCGGCGTCCAGCAGGTTGGCGTCCTCCCGCCGCAGCAGGCCCCGCGCCCGGTCCAGCGTCACCGCCTGCAGGAAGGCCTTGGGCGACAGGCCGCACCAGCGCCGGAACACGTGGTTGAAATGGGACGGCGACAGGCCGACCGCCGCCGCCACCTCCTCGGTGGAGGGCTGGTCGCGGAACCGGGTCGTCAGGTGCTCCAGCGCCCGGCGCACCACGTCGTAGTCCGAGCACGGCTCCATGGGCGCAAGCGCGGTCAGGGTCGGGGCGGGCGGCATGGCGGTCTCCGGCGAACGGAGGCGGAGCATGGAGGGCTCTAGCGTCCGCCGCCACCCGAAACCGCTGGCGTCGTCACTCCGCCGCGGCCCGCGGCCCGGCCTTGGCGACGGCGAGCGCCGCGCCGAAGGCGTCCGCGAACTGGGCGCGCTCCGCCGGCGACAGCGCCTGCGCCAGGTCCACCGCCGTGCGCCGCTCCCGCACGGCGAGCCGCGTCATGCCAAACTCGTCGTCGGTCTCGCTCTCGATCCGGGTCCAGAGCGGGTTCATGCGCCAGTCCCGGCGCTCGCCCCGATGGGTGACGCGGGAGATGGTCAGCTCCACATAGGTGAGCGCGATCCGCTCGCAGGCGCGGGCCTGGGCGAAGCTCGACCGGAGCGCGAGCCACAGCAGCAGAACGTCGAGGCCGAAGAAGCCCACCACCGGCCAGGCGCCCATGAGGAAGAAGGGCAGGCTGACCACAGCCGACAGCGCGCCGAAGCCCAGCACGAGGATCCGCGCGCCCCGGTCGCTGAGGGAGCGGTGGGGCGTGATCTCGGCGGCGAAGACCTGCCGGTCGGCCGCGTGTTCGGGGCTGGCGGGAGAGGCCATGGCGTCAGTATAACCCGTCCATGCCGCCTCGCCAGAGCCCCCCGAAGACCGCGCGCCCGCGCCGCGCGCCCAGAGCCCCCGCGCGGCTGCCGCCGGCCGTGGCGGAGGAGATCTTCCGCCGCTTCCACGCGCGCGATCCCGAGCCCAAGGGCGAGCTCGACTACGTCAACCCCTACACGCTGCTGGTCGCGGTGGTGCTGTCGGCGCAGGCGACCGACGTCGGCGTCAACAAGGCGACCCGCGGCCTGTTCGCGGAGGCCGACGCGCCCGAGGCTATGGTGGCGCTGGGCGAGGACCGGGTGCGCGAGCACATCCGCACCATCGGCCTGTTCCGCACCAAGGCCAAGAACGTGATCGCGCTGTCGGAGCGGCTGATCGCCGAACATGGCGGCGCGGTGCCGCCGTCCCGCGCGGCGCTGGAGCTGCTGCCGGGGGTGGGCCGCAAGACCGCGAACGTGGTGCTCAACATCGCTTTCGGCGAGCCGACGATCGCGGTGGACACGCACCTGTTCCGGGTCGGCAACCGCACCCTGCTCGCGCCGGGAAAGACGCCGCTGGAGGTGGAGCTCGGGCTGGAGCAGGTCGTCCCCGACCGCTACCGCCGCCACGCCCACCACTGGCTGATCCTGCACGGCCGCTACGTCTGCAAGGCGCGCGCGCCCGACTGCCCCGCCTGCCTGATCGCCGACCTCTGCCCGTTCGAGCCCAAGACGCCGCCGAAACCCGGCGCGGCGGAACGGGTATAGGACGCCCCCCTTCCTTGTTCCGGCCTTGAGCCGGAACCCAGAACCGCCGACGTTTCCGGCGCGGGCGGAAGCGGCGACATGGCTTTGCACCGCCAGTGTTTCTCGGTCCCGGCTCAAGGCCGGGACAAGAGGGGTGGAGCCTCCGGCGACGCCCTGCGCTCCTTACTCTCACACGACACCGAAGCCGGCGACGCACGCCCCTTCCCTTGTCCCGGCCTTGAGCCGGGACCCATTGCCGCCAACGTTTCCGGCGCGGGCGGAAGCGGCGACATGGTTCTGATGCGGCGTGGGTCTGGGTCCCGGCTCAAGGCCGGGACAAGAGGGGTGGAGCCTCCGGCGACGCCCTGCGCTCCTTACTCTCACACGACACCGAAACCGGCGGCGCACGCCCCTTCCCTTGTTCCGGCCTTGAGCCGGAACCCATTGCCGCCGACGTTTCCGGCGCGGGCGGAAGCGGCGACATGGTTTTGAACCGCCAGAGTTTCTGGGTCCCGGCTCAAGGCCGGGACAAGGGAAGACGCCGCTCGAAGGGGCGTGGACGTCAAGAAAATCACGGAGACGGCGCCGCGCGTCACATCCCCGCGCCTGTCCTGACAGCGGCTCGCAGAAATTTTACGGGGTGCGCCGGGGTCGCCCGTTCACTTCCCAAAGGCCCGCTCGTCCGCGGCGCCGAAGGGATGTGCGGGGAAGCCCATGACCACCCTGACGAAGGCGGAGCTGAGGGACGGCTCCAACGCCCGCCTCACCGGCGCGGAGGCGCGCCGGCTCGCGGAGCAGGCGGCGCTTCAGAACGTCGCCAACTGCTACGTGCGCGAGATCGATCCCGGCGCCGTGGTGCGCCACCGCCCGCCGGGCGAGGTCGCGGCCGATCATCTGGAGCTGCCGCTGCGCGACCAGAACGGGGCTCTGCGCGTCGAGGCCCTGGCGCTGTCCGCCTGCGGGCCGCACCGGCTCGGCCGCGCCTACATCCGGCGCGGGGAGGGGCAGGACTGGGCGCGGGTCGATCCCATGACCGCCGTCATCGCGCTGCTGCACGAGGCCTATCGCAGCTTCGGGCCGGAGCGGGCGGAGCGGCTCCGGGGCTGCGAGCTCGAACTGCTGTCGCGGGTGCTCGGCAGCTACCAGTCGGCCGCCGCGTGCCTCGCGGCGGGCGCGGGGGAGTGCGACGACGACAGCTTCATCGCCGCCGAACAGTCCATCGCCTTCGGCCACTGGCTGCACCCGACGCCGAAGAGCCTGCAGGGCATGACCTGGTGGCAGCGCCCGGCCTACCAGCCGGAGCACGGCGGCCGGTTCCGCCTCACCGTGTTCGCGGCGCCCGCCGGCCTGACGCGCCACGCCTCCGCCGCGGCGCTGTCCGCGCCCGAGATCGCCCGCGCCTTCCTCGGGGCGGACGTCGACCGGCTCGGGCTCCAGGACGGCGAGGTTCCGCTGCTGATGCACCCGCTGCAGGCGGAGGCGCTGCTGCTCGATCCCGAGGTGGCGGGGCTTAGGGATCGCGGCGCGTTGCGGATGCTTGGGCCTGCGGGGCCGGAGGTCGCGGCCACGTCGTCGGTGCGCACGCTCTGGACCTCCGAGCGGGCGTGGATGCCGAAGTTCTCGCTGCCGGTGCGCATCACGAATTCTGTGCGGGTGAACAAGCGCCACGAACTCGAGGCGGGGGTCGCGGTGGCGCGGCTGTTCGCGAAGACCGACTGGCTGCAGCGCCATCCCCGCTTCCGGGTGATCCAGGATCCGGCCTGGATCACGCTCGATCTGCCCGGCCGCGCGGAAAGCGGCTTCGAGACCATCTTCCGCGAAAACCCCTTCGTCGCCGGCCGGGACCGGGGCGTGGCCACGGTGGCCGCGCTCACCGCGCCGCCGCTGCCGGGCGGGCGCTCGCGGCTCGAACGGCTGGTGCGTGATCACGCCGCGCAGGATGGCCTGCGCCCGGCGGAGGCGGCGAAGGCGTGGTTCCGCGCCTATATGGACTGCGCCATCGCGCCGCCGGTCGCGCTCTACGACCAGCTCGGCGTCGCGCTGGAGGCGCACCAGCAGAACACCCTGCTGGACGTGACGGGCCTTTTGCCCCGCGCCGCCTATTACCGCGACAGCCAGGGCTTCTACCTCTCCAACAGCCACCGCCACGCGCTCGATCGCGTCATCCCGGAGGCGGCGTCGATCGGCGCGCTCTACTTCGACGACTGCGAGATCGCCGAGCGCTTCGGCTATTACCTTCTGGTCAATCAGGCCTTTTCCGTCATCAACCGCATGGGCCATGACGGGCTCGTCTCCGAGGCCGTGCTGCTCGACATGCTGGCGGAGCGGCTGGAGCGCATGGCGCGCGAGACGCCGGGCGTGGGCGGGGCCTTCGCCCGCGCGGCGCTGGACCGGCCGTCCATCGCCTCCAAGGCCAATCTCGTCACCCGCCTGCTCGACATCGACGAACTGGACGCCGACGACGAGGCGGCGGTCTACGCCCGCGTCGACAACCCGCTGTTCGGCCGGAACGGCGCCTGCGACTTCGGGGGCGACCGTGCCGTCGCCGTCTGACGAGCGCGTCGTCCGCCAGCTCGCCGCCGCGCTGCTGTTCGAGCGCATCGTGGCGGCGCGTTCCGAGCCGGCCGATGTCGGCGGCGGGCTGACGCGCCATACGTGGTCGGGGGGCGGGCGCCGCTTCCGCTGCCTCGCCGGCGAAGGCCCGTTCGGCCGCCTGCGGATCGCGGAGGGGGCGGTGGAGACGCTGGAGCCCGCAGGCTGGGCGCCCGCGACGCTCGACGCGCTGGTGGACGCCATCCCGGCCGAAGACGCGGAGCGTGAGGCGCTGCGCGGCGAACTCCGCCAGACCGCGGCGCTCTGCGCCTGGAACGCCCGCAACGTCGCCCGCCGCATGCGCCGGGGCTTAAGCTTCGCCGAGCTGGAGTCCCGTCTCGACGAAGGTCACCCCTACCACCCCTGCTTCAAGACCCGCACCGGCTTCACGGAAGCCGACCACGCGGCCTATGGCCCGGAGGCGGGGGCGACGTTCCGGCTCGTCTGGCTCGCCGTCGCCCGCGACCGCCTGCGGCAGGCCCTGCCGGAGGATGAGGCGGCCTTCCTCGCCCGCGAGCTCGGCTTCGAGGCCGCGCGGGAGCTGACGCGCCGCCGCGACGCGCTCGGCCTCGACGCCGCGTCCCACGGCCTGATCCCGGTCCATCCCTGGCAATGGGCGCGGCTGAAAGCGGGCGAGTGCGCGGGGCTGGTCGACAGCGGCGCGATCCATGATCTGGGCGAGGCCGGCGACCGCTACCGCGCCACCCAGTCGGTGCGCACGCTCACCAATGTGGACCATCCGGCCCGCGCCAATGTGAAGCTGTCGCTCGACATGGGCGCGACCTCGGCGCTGCGCACCATCGAGCCCCATTCGGTGGAGGCGGCGCCGCTGCTGTCCGACTGGTTGGCGGGGATCGTCGCGGACGATCCGGCGTTGGCGAACGATAGCCGGCTCAGCATCCTGCGCGAATACGCCGGCATGGTGGTGGATCGGGACGGTCCGCTCGGCGGCCGGCTGGCGGCGCTGTGGCGCGAAAGCCCGGCCGCGGCGCTCGCGCCCGGCGAGCAGGCGACGCCCTTCAACGCGCTCGCGGCGCGGGAGCCGAACGGCGAGCCGTTCGTGGCGGCCTGGCTTGGCCGTCACAGCGCCACCCGCTGGGTGGAGCGGCTGATCGAGGTCGCGGTCGTCCCCGTCTGGCGGCTGCTCACCGCGCACGGGATCGCGACCGAGTCCCACGGCCAGAACATGATCCTCGTTCACCGCGACGGCTGGCCCGAGCGCGTGATCCTGCGGGATTTCCACGACTGCGTGGAATATGTGGACGGCTTCCTCTCCCGCCCCGCGCCGGATTTCGCGGCCGTGGACCCGGCCTACGCCGACGCGCCGCTCAACCGCTTCTTCCCCATGGACCGGCTGGAGGAGCTGCGCGCGCTGGTGATGGACGCGCTGCTGGCCTTCAACCTCACCGACCTGTCGGCGCAGCTCGAGGCGGGCGCGGGCTTCCCCGAGGCCGAGTTCTGGCGCCGGCTCGCCGCGCGCCTTCTGGCCCACGACGTCGCCCACGGCCTGCTCGACCGTCGCGCCGCGCTCGGCCTCGACGCGCCGGAGGTGGCGGTGGAGCGGCTGCTCGCCCGCAAGCTCGGCGGCCCCACGGCGGCGCTTCTCGCCCCAAACCCCCTTGCGGCCCACGCCGCGAGCCTCAGCGAGGCGTCATGATCCGCGTCGACGACCGTCTGCTCGATCCCAACACGCTTGCGGCGGAGGGCGCCCGCGCGCTCGGCGATCCGGACGCCCTTTCGGGCGCAAGCGTCGCGGTCTGCGCGCCGGACGCGGCCGGCTGGCTCGGCCTGTTCTTCGCGCTTCGCGCCGCAGGCGCCGGCGTGCTGCCGATCCATCCCGCGACGCCCCACGAGGCGGCCCGGCGGCTGGCGACGCAGGCGGGCTGCTCGCGCCTCGTGTTCCACGGGACGTCCGAGACCCTCGCGCCCGAGACCGCGCGGGGCGGCGGCGTGCTGCTTCAGATGAGCTCCGGCACCACCGGCGCGCCGAAATGCGTCGCGCGCGGCTGGGACGAGATCGAGCGCGAGCTCGCGTCCTATGTGGCGGCCTTCCCGGACACGGACGACATGACGCCCGTGGTCGCCTGCCCGACCACTCATTCCTACGGGCTGATCTGCGGCCTGCTCGCCGGACTGAAGCGGGGGCGGACGCCGGTCCTGATCGACCCGTCCAATCCGAAGGCGCTGATCCGCGCGCTGCGGGAGGCCGACCGGCCGGTGCTCTACGCCTCGCCCGCGGTGCTGCACACGCTGGCGCAGCTTCTGCCGGCCGGCGAAACCCTTCACGCCGCCATGACGTCGGGCACGCTGCTGCCGGAGGCGTGGTTCGCGCGCATCCGCGCCCGCACCCGCCGGCTGTTCCAGCAATACGGCTGCTCGGAGGCGGGCGTGATCGCGGTCAATGCGGAGCTTGAACGTCCGGAGATCATGGGTCGCCCGCTGCCGCACCTCGCGGTGGCGGCGGGCGCGGGGCCCGAGGCGCCGGCGGAGATCGTGGTCACGGCCGGGGGGCGCCGGATCGAGACACGCGATCTCGGCTGGATGACGTCGGAGGGGACGCTCGGCTTCGCCGCGCGCCTCGACGACACCATCAACGTCTCGGGCCTCAACGTCTATCCGCAGGAGGTGGAGGACGTGGTGATGACGCTGCCCGCCGTCACCGACGCGGTGGCCTTCCGGCTCGCGGACCGGTTCGCGGGCGAGCGGGTCGGCCTCGTGTTCAGCGCCCGCGAGGCGGTGCCGCCCCGCGACGTGATGGACTGGTGCCGCAAGGCGCTCGCCGGCCACCAGCTTCCGGCCCAGGTGGCCCAGCTCGACGCGGTGCCCCGCCAGGCCAACGGCAAGGTCAGCCGGCGGGAGATCGCCGCCTCCTTCGCAAAGGGCGAGCTTCGCATCCGGGAGGAGGCGCGATGACCTTCGAGACCGTCGTCGAGGCGATCCACGCCACCCTGCGGGACGACATGGAGCGGCCGCATCTGGACCGCTTCGGCCCCGAGGCGCGGCTGAACGAGGACCTCTATCTCGACAGCATCCTGATGCTGCACCTGTTCCTCAATCTGGAGTTGCGCCACGGGCTGGCGGCGCCGGAGGAGGCGATCGTGCGGCAGGATCTCGCGACCGTCGGCGATCTGGCGCGGCTGTTCCTCCGGCTTCAGGACGGCGCGGAGGCGCCCGCCGAACCGCCGCCGCCCGCCGTCGCCGCAACGGAGGGGCTCGGCGTCCATGGCGAGGACTATGTGGACCTCAAGATCCACTGCTTCGTCTCCTGCGTCTGCGCGGCGCTCAAAGCCCGCGGGATCGACCACCGGGCGTTCTACTTCGGCGTCTGGGACGCGGATTTCGCGGTGGAGGGCCACGCGCTGCGCTACCACGCGGACGGAATCAGCCACGCCTCCTTCCACCGCTGGTTCGAGCGGCTCTACGGCGTGACCGTCACCGAATGGTACGACCACGCCGCGCCGAAGGAGGCGAACGTCGCCCGGCTGCTGGAGCTGGTGGCGAACCGCCGGGACAGCGTCTCGGTGATGGTGATGCTCGACCTGTTCCACCTGCCGGAGCGGGAGAACAAGTTCAACCAGAACCCGTTCCCCCATTACCTCATGCTGGAGACGGCGGCGGACCCGGACCGGTTCGTGGTGCGCGATCCCGACTTCCGTTGGGAGGGTGAGATCGCCCGCGACGCGGTGCTGAACGCGGTGCGCCAGCCGACGGTGGCCGGCGGCTACGTGTTCGACGGCGACGAGGCGCGCCCCGCCCGCGACGCCGACGTGGCGGCCTGGTTCGAGGCGACGTTCCGCCGGCGCGACAATCCGCTGGTCGCCGCCGTGCGCGCGATCCTCACCGCCCATCTCGACGGCCGCGACGGTCGAACGCTCGCGGGCCTGCCCGAGGCGCTGAAGGAGCTGCCGGTGCTGGCGATCCGCAAATACGCCTACGAGCACGGCTTCGCCTTCTTCTGGCGGGCGCTGAACCTGCCGGACGCGGATTTCCAGGGCTGGGCCGACGAGATCGAGGCGCTGGCGCTCGGGCTGAAGGCCTATCCCCTGCAGGCGCTGCGCCTCGCCGAGACCGGCGACCGGACGCTCGCGCCCGCGGCCTTCGCCGAGCTCGACCGGCTGGAGCGGCTGGAGGCGGCGATCAAGCGCCGCCTCGGCGAGGTTTTCGACGACTGGAGGGCCGCGCGCGGCCTGAACGACCGGAGGGCGGTGGCGTGAAGGTTTCCATCTGCACCATCAGTTTTCGTCACCAGCTCACGTCGCTGAAGGAGATCGCGACCTTCGCGCGGGCGAACGGCTTCGATGGGATCGAGCTCTGGGGCGTTCACGCCCGCAATCTGGCCAAGACCCCGCTGCTGAACGCCGAATGGCTGGCCACGCAAGGGCTGAGCGTCCCCATGGTCAGCGACTACCTGCCGACCGACGAGGACGACCGGCTGGTGCGCGCGCGCGCCGCGCGGCTGTGCGAGCACGCCGTCCGCTGGGGCGCGCCGCTGATCCGCACCTTCGCCGGCGCCCGCGGCAGCCTCGATGTCGGACCGGAGGAGCGCGCGACGATCGTCGCCCGGCTGCGCGCCATCTGTGCGGTCGCGGAGGCGCACGGGCTGGCGCTCGCGGTGGAGACCCATCCCCACACGCTCGCGGACTGCCTCGCCTCCACCCGCCGGCTCGCGGAGGAGGTGGACCACCCGGCCTTCGCGCTGAACTTCGACGCGCTGCACGTCTGGGAGGGCGGCGACGACGTGGTGGCGGCCCACCGGGCGCTGAAGCCGTGGATCCGGCACCATCACCTGAAGAACGTGCGCGCCCGCGCCGATCTCGGCGTGTTCGAGCCCGCCAACGTCTACGCCGCCAACGGCCGGCGCGAGGGCATGACGCCGCTGTTCGCCGGTGCGCTGGACTACGCCCCGCTGCTGGAAGAGATCGCCGGCGACCCGACGGTCGCGGCCTCGCTCGAATGGTTCGGCGACGACGTGCTGGAGACGCTGGCCCGCGACCGGCTGGAGCTTCAGGCGCGGCTCGCGGCCGCGGCTCCCCTCGGCGCCGCGCAGGGCGGGTGAGGCCCCGCCGGGTTCGTGACTGGCGGGCGAGAACGTTATCGGTTCTATAGGCCCCGAAACGAAGACAGAAGGACCGGCAGACCCATGCGTCGCGTCATCGCCGCCGCCCTCGCCGCGCTCGTCTCCTCGAGCGCGGCTTTCGCCGTCGACATCGAGACCGCGACCGGTCCGGTGTCCATCGCCGAAACGCCCAAGCGCGTCGCGGCCTACGACATCGCCTCGATCGACACGCTGGAGCGGCTCGGCGTGCAGCCGGCAGGCACGCCGGTCAACCTCTACACCTCGGCGCTCGACGGCGTGGCGAAGAAGGCGAAGCCCGTCGGCACCGTGTTCGAGCCGGACCTCGAGGCCCTGAACGCGCTGGAGCCCGATCTGGTCATCGTCGGCGGCCGTTCGTCGCCGAAGAAGGCGCTGGTGGAGAAGGTCGCGCCCGCGATCGACATGAGCCTGACCGGCAACGACCTGATCGGCGGCGTGCGCGCCCGGGTCGCGGCCTTCGGGGCGCTGTTCGGCAAGGAGACGGAGGCGAAGGCCGCCATCGCCGAGCTGGACGCCGCGCTCGCCGCCGCCCGCAAAGCGGCCGAGGGCAAGGGCACGGCGCTGATCGTCATGACCAACGGGCCGAAGATCTCCGCCTTCGGCGCCGGCTCCCGCTTCGGCTGGGTGCATCAGGCGCTCGGGCTTCCGACAACGCTGAAGGAGATGCAGAGCACGCCGCACGGCGAGGCGGTGTCGTTCGAGTTCGTCGCCAAGGCCGATCCGGACTGGCTGATCGTGCTGGACCGCGCCGCCGCCATCGGCTCCAGCGAGCAGAACGCAAAGGCGACGCTCGACAACGAGATCGTGGCCAAGACCAAGGCGTGGAGGAACGGCCACGTCGTCTATGTGCCGCCAGCGGACTTCTACGTGGCGTCCGGCGGCGTGCAGGCCACCACCCGCGTCCTGAACGCGCTCGCCAAGGCGCTGTCCTCCGCCGAATGACGGCGCTCGCCGCGCCCCGTCTGACGCGCCCCGGCCTCGCCGCCGGGGCGGCGCTGGTTCTGCTCGCGACGCTCAGCCTGCTGGTCGGCGTGGTGGACGTGTCGCCGGCGCGGCTCATGCGCGACCCGGCCGCGTGGGACCTGATCTTCGCCAGCCGTCTGCCGCGCACGCTCGCCGCCATCCTGGCCGGGGCGGGGCTCGGGGTGGCGGGCCTCGTGATGCAGGCGCTTTCCCGCAACCGTTTCGTGGAGTCCACCACCGCCGGCACCGACCAGAGCGCGGCGGCGGGCGTGCTGCTGATGACGATCCTGTTCCCGGCGGCGGCCCTGCCGGTGAAGACGCTGGGAGCGGCCGCGGCCGCGCTCGCCGGCACCTCGGTGTTCCTGGCGGTGGCCCAGCGCCTGCCGCCGAGCCAGCCCTATCTGGTGCCGCTGTTCGGCCTGATCTACGGCTCGGTCATCGGCGCCGCGGCGCTGTTCGTCGCCTGGCAGACCGATCTGGTGCAGTATTTCGGGGTCTGGACCCGGGGCGAGTTCTCCGGCGTGCTGCGCGGCCGCTACGAGCTGCTGTGGATCAGCGCGGTGATGGTGGGCGTCGCCTGGTGGGCGGCGGACCGGCTCACCATCCTGTCGCTCGGCAAGGACGTCAGCACCGGGCTCGGGCTCGACTACGCCGCCATGATGCGGCTCGGCCTCGTGATCGTCTCGGTCATCTCGGCGCTGACGGTGGTGGTGGTGGGGGCGGTGCCCTTCGTCGGGCTGGTGGCGCCGAACCTCGTCACCCGCCTGATCGGCGACGACCTGCGCCACGCCGCCCCCTGGACCGCGTTCGTTGGCGCGAGCCTGACGCTCGCCTGCGACCTGATCGGCCGGGTGATCCGCTTCCCCTACGAGATCCCGGTCGGGGTGGTGATGGGCGTGGTGGGCGCCCTGCTGTTCCTGTGGCTGCTGTTCGGACGCCGCGCCCGTGGCTGACCGGCGCGCGCTCTGGGTCTGCGTTGGGCTGGCGCTGCTGGCGCTCGCGGCCTCCGCGGCGTTTCTCGGCCTCAACATCCGGGGGAACGTGATGTTCGCGCTGGAGCTGCGCGCCACCCGGCTCGCGGCGCTCGTCACCGTGGGCGTGGCGGTGGCGGTCTCGACCGTGGTGTTCCAGACGGTCACCGGCAACCGCATCCTCACCCCCACCATCATGGGGCTCGACGCGCTCTACGCGCTCATCCAGTCGCTGCTGGTGCTGTCCTTCGGCGCGCTCGGCTATGCGGCGCTCGACCCGCGGCTGAAGTTCCTCGGCGAGACCGCGCTGCTGTCGGCGCTGGCGCTCGCGCTGTTCCTGCCCATGCTGCGCGCCCGGCTCGACATGACGCTGATGCTGCTGGCGGGCGTCGTCACCGGCCTGCTGCTGCGCAGCCTTCAGGCGCTGGTGGAGCGGGTGCTCGACCCGAACGACTTCGCGGTGGCGAGCGCGGCCGGCTTCGCGAGCTTCAATCTGGTCCATCCGGAGCTGCTCGCCGTCGGCGCCGTCGTCACGGCCCTCGGCTGCGCGCTCGCCTGGCGCCAGCGGCATGTGCTGGATGTGGCGGCGCTCGGCGCCGACCCGGCGGTGTCGCTCGGGATCGACTGGCGGCGCACGGTGGCGGGCCTGCTGATGCTGGTCGCCATGCTGGTCGCGGTCTCGACCGCGCTGGTCGGGCCGGTGGTGTTCCTCGGGCTGCTGGTGGTGGCGCTCGCTGAGCGGCTGGTGGGCACCCGCCGCCACGCCGCGCTGCTGCCGGCGGCCGCCCTGATCGCCGTCGTGGTGCTGGTGGGCGGTCAGGCGCTGCTCCAGCATGGGCTGGGCGGCGCCTCCGCGCTCGCCGTGGTCGTGGAGTTCGTCGGCGGCCTCGTCTTCCTCACGCTGCTGATCGCGGAGAGCCGCCGCCGATGATCGTCGTCGAGAACGTCTCCCACGCCCATGGGCCTCATCGCGTGCTGCACGACGTGTCGCTCGCCGTGCCGCGGGGCGGCGTCACGGCGCTGATCGGTCCGAACGGCGCGGGCAAATCCACCCTGCTGTCGTTGATCGGCCGGCTGCAGCCGCTGCAGGCGGGCCGCATCACGGTTGACGGCCTGCCGGTGGACGCCACCCCCGGCCGGGAGCTTGCGAAGCGGCTCGCCATCCTGCGGCAGGACGGGGCGGTGGCGAGCCGGCTTAGGGTGCGGGAGCTGGTGGGCTTCGGCCGCTTCCCCCACAGCCGGGGCCGGCTGACGGCCGAGGACCGCGCCCATGTGGAGCGCGCGCTCGACGCCTTCGGCGTGCGGGAGCTGGCGGACCGATTCGTGGACACGCTGTCGGGCGGGCAGCGCCAGCGCGCGCTCATCGCCATGGCCTTCGCGCAGGACACGCCGGTGCTGCTCCTGGACGAGCCGCTGAACAACCTCGACATGCTGCACGCCCGCGAGCTGATGCGCCGCCTGCGCGCCGCCGCAGACGCTGAGGCGAAGACCATCGTGGCCGTGCTGCACGACATCAACCACGCCGCGGCCTACGCCGACCGGATCGTCGCGCTCCGGGACGGGCGGGTGGTCGCCGACGGGGCGCCCTGCGACCTGCTGACGCCGGAGACGCTTGCGACCGTGTTCGGCCAGCCGCTGCGGGTGGAGCGGGTGGACGGCACGCCGGTGGTGCTGCACCACCTCTGATTCCAGCGGCCGGGCGGCGAAACGGGCGGGCGTCGGGCGGCCCGGGCCGGATCGCTTCCGGCTGTTGTTTAGAAGTATACAAATTCTGATATGCGCCGGCTTGATTGACTTGTGCAGACAAATTGGCTTCCTGTCCCCAGTCGAGTGGAAGCAATTTCGAAGCATTCCAATGAGTTATCTCAAGGCCAGCCAGCATGTCGCCGTGAAGGGCGGCGCGGACTCCGGGTTCGCGCCCTCGGGCGCCGATCGTGACGGCGTCTGGTCGGCCGAGCTGACGCGGATCTATCTGGAGGAGCGGGCGCGCCTGCGCCGGCTGGTCCGCCGCATCACCGGCTGCGCCGAGGCCGCGGAGGACGTGGTGCAGGACGCCTTCGTGAAGCTCAGCGGCCGGGACGTGGGCCGCGCCGATCTCGGCCTCGTGGTGCGCACCGCCCAGAACCTCGCCCGCGACGCCATGCGCGCCGAGCGGGTGCGTTCGGCCTATGCGGAGCGGGTGACGCCCGAGCAGGTGGTCGCCGGCGCGGCCGAGCCCGAGGCGCAGGCCGCAGGCCGGCAGGAGCTGGCCGATCTGCTCGCCGCGCTGAAGTCGCTGCCCTCGCGCACCCAGACCGTCTTCCTGATGAGCCGGGTGGACGAGATGAGCTATCCCCAGATCGCCCGCGCGCTCGACGTCTCCGTCTCCACCGTGGAGAAGGAGATGATCTCGGCGCTGGAGTTCTGTCGGGCCTGGCGTCGCCGTCGCGGCTGAATTTTTGAGGGGCGCGCTTTGTAGAAACGTTCCGATATAGTTCGGAGCGTTTCGGGGAAGCGAACTGGCGGCATGGCGTATCACGAGGACGACGGCGATCCGGCTGAACGGGCCGAGCGCGAGGCGACGGCCTGGTTCGTCCGGCTCAACGACCCGATGGCGAGCGATCAGGACCGGCGCGCGTTCCAGCGCTGGCTGGAGGCCGACCCCGCCCACGAGCGCGCCATGGCCGCGACCCGCGACCTCTGGGACGACCTCGCCGCGCCCGCCCGCACCCTGAGCGCGAGCCGCGCCCGCTCCGCCCCGGCCCGACACG
>NZ_JBHTMX010000032.1:0-22970 GCF_042679725.1 Methylopila musalis | reverse complement strand
CCTCGGCGGCCTGCACGGCCCGGCGGATGCGCAGCAGCAGCCGTGAGGCGCGGCGCTCCGGCCGGTCGGAGAAGTCGCCGATGTTGTCGCCCGCCGGGCCGTCATGCCCGCGGGAGGTCAGGCCCCGGCGGGAGACCGCGACGATCGGGCCGCGATGGCCGCGCCGCTCCAGCGACGCCACGATGTCCGCCATGGTCAGGCCGGTGCCGACGATCAGCACCCGGGCGTCCGGGGCAAGGCCGTTCAGCGCGTCGCCCCGCTGGGCGTCGAGGACGAGGCGCGGGTCGCCCTCCAGCGGGCGCACCGCGGCGGGCGTGGACGGCCGGGGATGGGTGGCGGCGAAGACGAGCCCGTCCGCCGTCAGCTCAGCGCCGTTCGACAGCTGGATGCGGTAGCGGCCGTCGTCGAGCGCGACGCCGGTCGCCAGCGCCTGAACATGCTCGATCTCGCCCGATAGCACGTAAGGCTCGATGGTTTCGGCGGCGTAGCGGCCGAAGACCGAGCGCCGCGGAAAGGCGCGGCCGTCCTCGGTCAGCGCCTCGGGATCCTCCTTCAACGCGCCGTCCGCCTTGAGCCAGCGGTCGAAATGGCAGGGGTCCGACGGCACGAAGGTCATGCGCGAGGCCGGCACGTTGATGCGGTGCGCGGGATCGACGCTGGAATAGGCGAGCCCGGCGCCGAGACGCGGCCGGGGCTCCACCACGACGATGCGGAACTCGCCCGGCGCGCGGCGCGCCAGCTGATGCGCCGCGACGGCGCCGGAGACGCCGCCGCCGACGATCACGATCGTCGGCGGCGTGTCAGGTCGGGAGGGCGTCTCGGTCATTTCAGGACTGGGACACGCGCAGCGTCGGCCGCACGGCGTTGGCGATGGTCTCGCCGAACGGACCCATGTTGACGCTGGTGGAGGCGGGCTTCGTCTGGGTGGAGAGCGGCAGCAGCGGGAACACCAGCTCCGCGAAGCGGTAGGCCTCCTCCAGATGTGGGTAGCCGGACAGGATGAAGGTGTCGACGCCGAGCGCCAGATACTCCTTGATCCGGGCCGCGACCGTCTCCGGATCGCCCACCAGCGCCGTGCCGGCGCCGCCGCGCACGAGGCCGACGCCCGCCCACAGGTTGGGGCTCACCTCCAGCTTGTCGCGCCGTCCGCCGTGCAGCGCGGCCATGCGCTGCTGGCCGACGGAGTCCATGCGGGCGTAGACCTTCTGCGCCGCGGCGATGGTGTCGTCGTCCAGATAGCGGATCAGGCTGTCGGCGGCGGCCCAGGCCTCCTCGTTGGTCTCGCGCACGATGACGTGGAGACGGATGCCGAAGCTCACCTCACGGCCGGCGGCCTCGGCGCGGGCGCGCACGAGGTTCACCTTCTCCGCGACCTGCGCCGGCGGCTCGCCCCAAGTCAGGTACTTGTCGATGGTCTTCGCAGCGACGTCGGTCGCCGCGTCCGACGAGCCGCCGAAATAGAGCGGCGGCCCCTTTTCCTGATGGGGCAGGAACAGCAGGCGGCCGTCCTCCAGCCGGATGTGCTTGCCCTCGAAATCCACGCTCTCGCCGGCGAGCAGCCGGCGGTACACGTCGAGGAACTCGCGCGTGACCTCGTAGCGTTCGTCGTGGTTCAGGAACACGCCGTCGCCGGCGTTCTCCGCCGGATCGCCGCCGGTGACGACGTTGATCAGCAGGCGCCCGCCGGAGATGCGGTCGAGGGTCGCGGTCATGCGGGCGGCGACCGTCGGCGACTGCAGCCCCGGCCGCACCGCCACCAGATAGCGCAGCCGCTCGGTCAGCGGCGCGAGCGCCGAGGCGACGACCCAGGAGTCCTCGCAGGAGCGCCCCGTCGGCAGCAGCACGCCGAAATAGCCGAGCTGGTCGGCCGCCTGCGCCACCTGGCGCAGATAGCCGAGGTCCACCTGCCGGCCGCCCTTGGACGTGCCGAGATAGCGGCTGTCGCCATGGGTCGGCAGGAACCAGAGAACGTTCGCCGTTTCCGCCGCGTGGGTCGACGTGGTCGTCACTTGGCAGCCTCCTTGGCCTTGGAGAGATCGAACACCGCCTCGGACACCGTGATGGGCTTCGGAAGCAGCTTCAGCTCAAGGAAGGTGTCGGCGATTTTCTGCTGGGCCGCCACCACCTCCGGCGTCAGCGGCGCGACGCCGAGCCCGGTGCGGGCGACGGCGGTGACGAGCAGCGACGAGGGGATGCCCACGATCGGCGCCAGCTCCTCGGCCGCGGCCTTTGGGTCCTTGGCGACCCAGTCCTCGACCTTGCGCAGCTCCTCGACGGCGATCTTCAGGATGTCGCTGTTCTTGTCCGCGTAGTCGCGGGCGGAGAGGAAGAACTGGTGGTTGGCGACGATGCCGGTTCCATCCGTCAGCACGCGGGCGCCGGCGGCTTCGGCCGCGGCGTAATAGGGGTCCCACACCGACCAGGCGTCCACCGACTTGCGCTCGAAGGCCGCGCGGGCGTCGGCCGGCGCCAGGAACGAGGTCTTGATGTCGTCATAGCCGACGCCGCCCTTTTCGAGCGCCTTCACGAGCAGGAAGTGCGCGTTCGAGCCCTTGGCGACGGCGACGTTCTTGCCCTTCAGGTCGGCCAGCGTCTTGATCGGGCTGTCCTTGTGCACGAGGATCGCCTCGCCCTTCGGGGACTCCGGATCGTTCGCCACATAGACGAGGCGGTTGCTGGCGGCCTGGGCGAAGATCGGCGGAGCCTCGCCGGTGGTGCCGAAATCGATGGCGCCGGCGTTGACGGCCTCCAGCAGCGGCGGCCCGAACTGGAACTCGGCCCATTTCACGGTGACGCCGAGCGGCTTCAGCCGCTCCTCCAGCGTGCCCTTGCCCTTGAGCAGGATCAGGGTGCCGTACTTCTGGTAGCCGATGCGCAGGACGCGGTCCTCGGCCGAGGCGGACACGGAGGCCGCAGCGCCGAAGACGCCGGCGAGCGCGAGGGCGGCGATGGTCTTGCCGGCGGCCCGGCGGGTGAAAGCGATCATGTGGGTGCGATCCGGGCTGGAGGTCAGGCGGCGAGCGCCGCGCGGGTCAGGGCGAAGGAGGCTTCGGCCACAAGAGCGTCGAGCCGGGCCGCGACCCGCTCGTCGGTGACGCGGCCATCCACGATGGAGCGGTCGAGCGCGAACACGGCGGTCGGGAGCGTCAGCGCGTCGAAGGAGGCGAACAGCGGGCGAAGCTGATGCTCCACGGAAAGCGCGTGCCGCTCGCTGCCGCCAGTGGCGAGCAGGGCGACGGGCGTTCCGGTGAGCGAACGGTAGTCCACCAGGTCGATCAGATGCTTGAAGAAGCCGCTGTAAGACCCTTTGTAGATGGGCGAACCGGCGATGATCAGGTCGGCCGTCTCGATGGCGCGCAGGCCGGCTTCCAGCGTCTGCGGGGCGCCGTCGCGGGCGAGGGTGCGGCCAAGCTCGGGCGCGAGTTCGGCGACGTCGAGAAAGGTCAGATCCGCGCCGGAGCGCGCCTGAACGCGGGTCGCCACATCCTCCACCAGACGGCGGGTGCGCGACGGCCGCCCGAGGCTGCCGGCGATGGCGACGATGGTCTTGCGGGTCATGCGTAAAGCTCCTGCGCCTCGTCGGCGGGCGCGGCGTCGCGTTCGGCCGCGCCGAACAGGCGATCGAGAATCTGGCCCTCGAGCCGCGCGATCGCGGGCGATCCGCGGCGGCGGGGGCGGGGCAGGTCCACGGCGAGGTCGAGCGACACGCCGCCGTCCTCGAGCACGATCACCCGGTCGGCCAGCGCCAGCGCCTCCGACACGTCGTGGGTCACCAGCACCGCGGTGAAGCCCTGCTCCTGCCAGATGCGCTCCAGCAGACCCTGCATCTCGATGCGGGTCAGGGCGTCGAGCGCGCCGAGCGGCTCGTCCAGCGCCAGCAGGCGCGGGCGGCTGACGAGGGCGCGGGCCAGCGCCACGCGCTGCTTCTGGCCGCCGGACAGCACGGACGGCCATTCGCCGATGCGGTCGACGAGGCCGACCTTGCGCAGCACGTCCAGCGCCGCCTCGCGGGCCTGCGCCTTGTCGGCGAGGCCGCGCACGCCGACAAGCACGTTGTCGAGCACCCGCGCCCACGGCAGCAGGCGCGGCTCTTGGAACATGATGCGGGCGGACTCCGACGTCGGCGGCTGGTCGGCCACCGTCACCACGCCTTCGGTCGGCTGGTCGAGGCCGAGGATGGCGCGGAGCAGGGTGCTCTTGCCGCAGCCGCTCTTGCCGACGATGGCGAGGAACTGGCCGGCCGGCACGTGCAGGTCGAGCTTCTGCAGCACCTTCTTCGGGCCGAAGGATTTGGAGAAACCCCGCAGCGTCACCGAGGCGCCACGGCCGCCGGCGGCGCGCAGCTGCGTCGGCTTGGGCGCCGAGGCGGGGGAGAAGGCCGCCGCGAGGCCGAGCGGCGACAGCAGGCGGGCGGAGAATGAGCGTGCGGTCATGGTGCGCGTCCTCAGTGGGCGATGTAGGCGGGGTGCCACGACAGGGTGGAGCGCTCGAGCCAGCGGGCCACGGAGTCCGCTAGCTTGCCAAGCAGGGCGTAGATCAGGATCGACAGCACCACGACGTCGACCAGCATGAACTCGCGGGCGTTCATGGCCATGTAGCCGAGGCCCGAGGAGGCGGAGATCGTCTCGGCCACGATCAGCGTCAGCCACATGATGCCGAGCGCGTAGCGCAGGCCGACGAAGATCGAGGGCAGGGCGCCCGGAAGCACCACCTTCAGGAACAGCTCCACCGGCGTCATGCCGTAGGCCCGGCCCATCTCCACGAGCTGGGCGTCCACGGTGCGCACGCCGTGCAGCGTGTTGAGGTAGATCGGGAAGGAAACGCCGAGCGCCACCAGGAAGATTTTCGCCGTTTCGTCGATGCCGAACCACAGGATGACGAGCGGGATCATCGCCAGATGCGGAATGGTGCGCACCATCTGGATGGTCGGGTCCGTCAGCCGCTCGGACAGCTTCGACAGGCCGTTGGCGAGGCCGAACGCGAAGCCGATGCCGCCGCCGATCAGGAAGCCCACGCCCGCGCGCCAGGCGCTGATGCCGATGTTGGTCCAGAGCTCGCCCGAGGTGGCGAGCCGCCAGCCGGCGAGGGCGACCGCGGTCGGCGCGGGCAGCACCTCCGGCGCCAGATAGCCGGCGGAGGACAGGGCCTGCCAGACCAGGATCAGCCCGACCGGGATGATGAAGGCGAGCAGATCGCCGGATTTCAGGAGTTTCATCCGGGTCTCCTTCAGGCGCCGGGCGTCCAGACCGCGTCCGCGACCGTGATCGCGGTCGGGATCAGGCCGATGCGGTGGAAGCGGTCGGCGTTGGCCTGCTGGGTCTTGACTACCTCAGGGGTGAGGGGTCGCACGGCGTAGCCGGTGCGCGTCTGGGCGCGACGCTGCGCCTCGATCGACGTCTTGGTGGCGGCGGAGAACAGCTCGGCCACCTCGTCCTTGTGCCCGTCGGCCCATTCGCCGACGCGGCCGAACTCCTCCACCACGCCCTTGAGCAGGTCGCCGTTGGCGGCGGCGAAATCGCGGTTGGCGAGGGTGAAGCCGTTCTGCGGCCCGGCGTCCTCGCTGGAGGACAGCACCCGCGCGCCGAGCGTCTGCTCGGCGATGGCGAAGAACGGATCCCACACCGCCCAGGCGTCCACCGAACCGCGCGCGAAGGCGGCCTGTCCGTCCGCCGGCGGCAGATAGGCGGGCGTCACGTCATCGAAGGACAGGCCGGCCTTTTCGATCAGCTGCACCGCCACGTTGTGGGCGCTGGAGCCCTTCGGAATGGCGATGCGCTTGCCCTTGAGGTCCGCCACGGTTTTGAGCGTGGAGTCCTTCGGCACGAGGATCGCGGCGCCGGAGGCCGGATAGGTCGCGGCGTAGACGAAGCGGCCGCGGGCGGCCTGGGCGAAGATGGGCGGGGCGTCGCCGGTGGTGCCGATGTCGATCGAGCCGACGTTCAGCGCCTCCAACAGCGGCGGGCCGAAGGTGAACTCCAGCCATTCGACCGCGACGCCCTGGGGCTCGAAGCGCTGTTCCAGCGCGCGGCGGGTGCGGGCGATCAGGAAGACGCCGTTTTTCTGGAGGCCGACGCGAATCTTGCGGGCGTCCGCGCGGGCGGAGCGGATCAGCGCGGGCGCGGCGACCGCCGCGGTGAGGGCGGCGACTGCGGTGCGGCGGGTGAGCATGACAATATCCGTGACGAGAAAACGAGAGGCGAAGGCCGGCTGCCCGGCGGCTCTAGAAAGAGAATCGACAGCTCGTCATCGGTGCGGCCTTGGCGTTCGGCGCCGGGCGTCCCGGCGGGTGGATGACAAATCCTATATAATCCATAAAAGCTGTCAACTTAGTAGACTTGGATTCCCGAGACCGGCGGGCATGCCGCGGGCGGCGAATGGAGCTAAGACAGTGCGCGGTCGCGCGAATCGCCGCGCGGCGCGACGCTTCGTTTCCGGGGGAGGCCGTCTTGTCCGATCACGCCGCAGCTCCGTCCGCGCGCGCGCCCGGCGCGTCCATCGGCCTGAAACGCTTCGCCGCGGGCGTTCTGGGCTACGCCTCCGGCCTGCCGTTCCTGCTGGTGCTCGGCACGCTCGCCATCTGGCTGCGCGAGGCGGGGGTGGGGCTCGCCGAGATCGGCCTGATGTCCTGGGCCAGCATCGCCTACAGCCTCAAGTTCATCATCGCGCCGTTCCTCGACGCCTATGCGCTCGGGCCCCTCGGCCGCGCGCTCGGCCGGCGGCGGGCGTGGATCTTCGCGCTGCAGATCGGCGTCTCCGGCGGCCTCGCGCTGATGGCGTTCTGCGATCCGACCGTCAGCCTACCGGTGATGGCGGCCGCCTGTTTCGCCGCCGCGCTGTTTTCGGCCGCGCAGGACGCGGCGATCGACGGCTGGCGGGTGGACGTGGCGGAGGCGGAGGAGCAGGGCGTTCTCGCCGCGGGCTACCAGCTCGGCTACCGGCTGGCGGTGCTCACCTCCGGCGCCGGCGCGCTGTTCATCGCCGAGGACTTCGGCTGGAACGCCAGCTATCTGGCGATGGCGGCGATCATGCTGCTGGTGGCGGCTCTCACCGTGCTGCTGGTGCCGCCCTCCGTGGACCGGGAGCACGCCCGGACCGAAGGTTCGCTGCTCGAAGCGCCGGTGCGCGATCTGGTGCTGCTCGTGACCACGGTTCCGCTCGCGACGCTCTGCCTGATCGGGCTCTACCGCGTGCCGGACCTGCTGGCGGGCGTGATGGCGCAGGCGCTCTACGTGGACGTCGGATTCAGCAAGACCGAAATCGCCAGCGTCTCCAAGGTGTTCGGCGTGGCGCTCACCATCGCCGGCGCCTTTCTCGGCGGCTTCCTGCTGACGAAGCTTCCCATGCGCACGGTGCTCGTCATCGGCATCGTCGCTTCCGCCAGCACCAACCTGCTGTTCGCCACGCTGCACGCGGTGGGGCACGAGATCTGGATGCTGGCGCTCGCCATCTGCTTCGACAACGTGGCGTCCGGCGTCGCCGGCACGGCGCTGATCGCCTTCATGTCCAAGCTTGCGGCGTCGGAGTTCTCCGCCACCCGCTACGCGGTGTTGAGCTCGATCTACGCGCTTCCCGGGCATCTGGTGGGCGGATTGTCGGGTTATGCGGTGGACGCGGTCGGCTATGGGCCGTACTTCATCGCCACCTTCCTGTCGGGCCTGCCCGCTTTGCTGCTGTGCCTGCGCCTGCGGGCCGAGCGCGCGCCGGCCAGACCCGCGGAAGCCTGAGGCGCAGGCCGTCGCATTCTCCGTGCGAGGGCCGTGGACCCAACAAGGAGATAACGATGTCCAACCGTATCGTGCTGCGCGCCGGCGAGGCGCTGGTCGCCGGCGGCCCTCCCGGAACCGCGGCCGAGCCGGAAGTGGTGATCGGCGAGCTGGACGGGCCGGTGGGAACCGCGCTCGCCACCCTCACCGGCGATCAGGTCGCCGGCCACACCCGCGTGTTCGCGCTGCTCAACACCGACATCATGGTGCGGCCGATCACGCTGTGCGTGTCCAAGGTGACGGTCGACAATCCGCGCTACACCAACATCCTGATGGGCACGGTGCAGTTCGCGATCGCCAACGGCGTGCTGGACGCGGTGCGCGAGGGCTACATCCCCAAGGAGAAGGCCAACGACCTCGGCATCATCTGCTCGGTCTGGCTCGCGCCCACCATCGTCGACGTGGAGAACCTCGACCACAAGGTGCTGTTCGACATCCATCGCCGCGGCATGACGCAGGCGATCCGCAAGGCCATGTCGAACGAGCCCACCATCGACTGGCTGCTGGAGAACCAGGACAGCATCACCCACAAATACTACCAGATGGGCCTCGACGGTAAGGTCTGAGCCCGGCGCGCTGGCGACGCCGGCCGTGCGTCGTCGTCGCGTTTCGTTCTGACACGCCGTGGGTCTGGGTCTCGGCTCGAGGCCGGGACAAGACAAGGCGGCCAAGTCTCACTCAGCCGCTTGAAACAGAATGAAAAAAGGGCGCGGAGCTGGTCGGCTCCGCGCCCTTTTTTTGTCCGCCTTAGCGGGTCGTCAGCAGCAGCGCATGACGCCGGCGCGGCCGCCGCCGCCGAAGCGGCGGTCCTGCGCGTCCCGGAAGAACGCGTTGCGGTCCATGGGCTCCGTATCCGGGTGGTTGGCCCGGATATGGGCGACGTAACGGTCATAGTCCGGCACGCCGACCATCAGATGGGCGGTCTCCCGCGCGGCCCGGCAGGCGCAGAGCAGCGGGTCGAGCCGCAGGCGCGCCGCTTCCAGCGTCCTGCGCATGGCCTCACTCCGCCGGCACGCCGTGGATCTCGTTCGCCGTCGCCGTGGGCGAGCGCAGCGCGACGAAGATCCAGCGGAGGCCGAAGCCGACCATGACGATGACGACCGTCATGAAGGCGATGGTCAGGCCGGCGTTCACGTAGTCGTTGAACACGATGCGGCCCATTTGCTCCACCGTCTTGGCGGGCGCGAGGATCTGCCCCTGCGCCGCCGCGTCGCCGAACTTCTTGGCGTGGGCGAGGAAGCCCACGGACGGCGAGGGGTGGAACAGCTTCTGCCAGCCGGCCGTCAGCGTGCAGATCAGCAGCCACACCGTCGGCACGATGGTGACCCACGCGTAGCGCTCGCGCTTCATCTTGAACAGCGCCACGGTGCACAGCGTCAGCGCGATCGCCGCCAGCATCTGGTTGGAGATGCCGAACAGCGGCCACAGCGTGTTGATGCCGCCGAGGGGATCCACCACGCCCTGATAGAGGAAGTAGCCCCAGGCGGTGACCGCAATGCCGGTCGCGATCACGTTCGCGGTCCACGACGTGGTGTTGCGGAACGACGGGGCCACGTTGCCGATCAGGTCCTGGATCATGAAGCGGCAGACGCGGGTGCCAGCGTCGACCGTGGTCAGGATGAACAGCGCCTCGAACAGGATGGCGAAGTGGTACCAGAACGCCATCAGCGCTTCGCCGCCGATGAGCTGGGACAGGATGTGCGACATGCCGACGGCGAGCGTCGGAGCGCCGCCGGCGCGGGACAGCACGGTGCTCTCGCCGACCTGCTGCGCGAGCAGCGTCAGGTCGCCGGGCGTGATGTGGAAGCCCCAAGACGACACGGCCGCGGCCGCGGTCTCGGGGGTGGTGCCGATCAGCGCCGCGGGGCTGTTCATGGCGAAGTAGATGCCGGGCTCAAGCACCGAGGCCGCGATCAGCGCCATGATGGCCACGAAGCTCTCGGTGAGCATCGCGCCGTAGCCGATGAACTTGGCCTGGGTCTCGTTCTCGATCAGCTTCGGCGTGGTGCCGGAGGCGATGAGCGAGTGGAAGCCCGAGACGGCGCCGCAGGCGATGGTGATGAACAGGAAGGGGAACAGCGCGCCGGCGAAGACCGGGCCGGTGCCGTCGATGAACTTGGTGACGGCCGGCATCTTCACGTCCGGCATCACCACGAGGATGCCGACGGCGAGGCCGACCACCGCGCCGACCTTCAGGAAGGTGGAGAGGTAATCGCGCGGCGCGAGCAGCAGCCACACCGGGATGACCGAGGCCACGAAGCCGTAGCCGATGATCATCAGCGCAATGGCTTCGCCCTTGAAGGTGAACAGCGGCGCGAGCGTCGGGCTCTCCGCCACATGCTGGCCGTAGACGATGGAGGCGAGCAGCAGCACGACGCCGATCAGCGACACTTCGCCCACGTGGCCCGGCCGCAGGTAGCGGCTGTAGAGGCCCATGAACAGCGCGATCGGAATGGTCGCGGCCACCGTGAACATGCCCCAGGGCGAGCCCACCAGAGCCTTCACCACCACCAGCGCCAGAACCGCGAGCAGGATGATCATGATCAGCAGGATGCCGATCTGCGCGATCACGCCGGCGGTGACGCCCATCTCCTGGCGGATGATGTCGCCGAGCGAGCGGCCGTCGCGGCGGGTGGAGAGGAACAGGACCAGGAAGTCCTGCACCGCGCCGGCGACGACGACGCCGACGATGATCCACAGCGTGCCGGGCAGGTAGCCCATCTGGGCCGCGAGCACGGGGCCGACCAGCGGGCCGGCGCCGGCGATGGCCGCGAAATGGTGACCGAACAGGACGTATTTGTTGGTCGGAACGTAATCGAGGCCGTCGTTCAGCCGCTGAGCCGGCGTGGCGTAGGCCGGATCGAGCTTGAGCACCTTGGTCGCAAGGAACAGGGCGTAGTAGCGGTAGGCCACGAGATAGGTGGAGACCGCGGCGACCACGATCCACAGGGCGCCGATCGACTCGCCGCGATGCAGCGCGACGGTCCCGAGCGCAAAGGCGCCGATCAACGCCAGAATGACCCACGGAAGGTGGGAGCGGACGAAGGACATGATGTTGAGCGCCTCCCCGGCGTGCTGCGGCCCCTTGACCCATGGGGCCTTTCGATCTGCATACGCCGAAAGAATAAGGGTCGTAAACGCTGTTTCCGGGCTGATCTTGCGCAATTTTCGTGCGAAACTGGCATGCCAGCGCCTCTTTTCGCTTCTGGCGGGCTCTTGCCATATAATCTTGCGCAAGGCCGATGTGGCCGACTCGCTTCTGGACGGCCATGCTCGACAAGCTCGACTTCCTGCTCGCTCTCGCCCAGGAGCGCCATTTCGGCCGTGCGGCGGAGGCTTGCGGCGTCACCCAGCCCACGCTTTCGGCGGGCGTGAAGCAGCTTGAGGACGCGCTCGGCGTGCGGCTGGTGGAGCGGGGCTCGCGTTTCCACGGCTTCACCCCCGAAGGCGAGCGGGCGCTGGAATGGGCGCGCCGCATCGTGGGCGACGCCCGCGCCATGCGTCAGGACATCGACGCGCTGAAGCGGGGCGTGGTCGGCCATCTGCGGATCGCGGTGATTCCGACCGCGCTGCCCATGGTGTCCCAGCTCACCACGCCGTACCGCGCCCAGCACCCGGACGTGCGCTTCACCATCATCAGCAGCACCTCGGGCGAGATCGGCGACGCGCTCGACAATCTCGAGGTGGACGCCGGCATCACCTATCTCGACAACGAGCCGCTCGGCCGCGTCTCGGTGACGCCGATCTGGCGCGAGGGCTACCGGCTCATCACATCGGTGGACGGCGAGCTCGGCGATCGGGACGCGGTGACCTGGCGCGACGTGGGGAAGCTTCCGCTCTGCCTGCTGACGCCGAACATGCAGAACCGCCGCATCGTCGACACCCTGCTGAAGGAGGCGGGCGTCACCGCCGCGCCCACGCTCGAGTCGAACGACACGGTCGTGCTGCTCAGCCATGTGCGCACCGGCGCGTGGTCCAGCGTGCTGCCCCAGAGCTTCGGCGAGACCATGGGCCTGCCGCCGAACATCCGCTCCATTCCCATTCTGGAGCCGGAGGTGGTGCACACGGTCGGCCTCGTGGCCCCGCATCGCGATCCGCAGACGCCGGCCACCACGGCGCTGGTGACGATCGCCAAGGCGCTGGCGGCCCGACTCGGCGCGGTGACGCCGGGAGCCGTCGCGGCGTCGGTTTAAGCTGGCCTTACCGCCGGTTTTCAGAAAAATTCAAAAGAGTGAACGGGCTGGCCACGATCCGGCCGGGCAGGGCGTCTGGCATGCCAAGCCCTTTGGATCGCTTCTAAAATCGTTTTCGCCACTTGATGGATCGCCGCAGCCGATAGATATGTTCTATCAGCTGACGGGATACGCGCATTGATAACTCAAGGGATCAGGGCCAGAGTTTGGAATAACAAGAATTATATATGGAGGACGCGAGCCATGATGAGCGGGGCATCCGTCTCCGGATCGCGGCATGCGCACGAAGCGTGGTCGCCGGAGCGCGGTCAGGAGATCATCGCCGACCACATCGCCCTTGAGGGGGCGACCATGCCGATCCTGCACGCCATGCAGGAGACCTTCGGCTACGTGCCTCAGGACGCGATCCCTCTGATCGCCGACGCGATGAACCTGTCGCGCGCCGAGGTCCATGGCGTCTTCACCTTTTACCATGATTTCCGGCACGAGCCGGCCGGCCGCCACATCGTCAAGGTGTGCGTCGCCGAGGCCTGCCAGGCCGCCGGCGCGCGTGAGACCTCGCCCAAGTTCGAGAAGGCGCTGGACTGCGCCTTCGGCGAGACCCGCCCCGACGGGCAGGTGACGCTGGAGCCGATCTACTGCCTCGGCCTGTGCGCCTGCGCCCCGTCCGCCATGGTGGACGGCCGTCTCGTCGGCCTGATCGACGATGAAGCGATCGCCGAGATCGCGGCGGAGGTGCGGTCGTGAGCGTCGTCATTTACGTTCCGGGCGACGCCGCGGCGGTCGCCGTCGGCGCCGACCGCGTCGCCAAGGCCATCACGGAAGGGCTCGCCCGCCGCGGGATCGAGGGCCGCGTGGTGCGCAACGGCTCGCGCGGCATGATCTGGCTGGAGCCGCTGGTGGAGGTTGTCACCGCCGCCGGCCGCGTCGGATACGGCCCCGTGAAGCCCAAGGACGTCGAGGCGCTGCTGGACGGCGGCCTGCTCGACGGCGCCGGCCATGACCTGCGCCTCGGCGACGTGGAGACGATCCCGTTCTTCGCCAAGCAGGAGCGCTTCACCTTCAAGCGCGTGGGCGTCACCGATCCGGTGTCGCTCGACGACTACCTCGCCCATGGCGGCTACAAGGGCCTCGAGCGCGCGCTGGCGCTCGGCCCCTCCGACACGGTTGAGGAGGTGTTCAACTCCGGCCTGCGCGGCCGCGGCGGCGCGGGCTTCCCCACCGGCATCAAGTGGCGCACCGTCGCCGCCTGCGCGCCGGGCAAGAAGTACATCGTCTGCAACGCGGACGAGGGTGACTCGGGCACCTTCGCCGACCGCATGATCATGGAGGGCGACCCCTTCCAGCTGATCGAGGGCATGACCATCGCCGGCGTCGCCGTCGGCGCGGACATGGGCTATGTCTACTGCCGCTCGGAATACCCGCATGCGGTGATCGCCATGAACAAGGCGATCCAGGCCGCCCGCAAGGCCGGCTATCTCGGCCGCGGCGTCGCCGGTTCTCAGTACAATTACGACATGGAGGTGCGCGTCGGCGCCGGGGCCTATGTCTGCGGCGAGGAGACCTCGCTGCTGGAGAGCCTCGAGGGCCGTCGCGGCCTGGTGCGCGCCAAGCCGCCGCTGCCGGCCCATAAGGGCCTGTTCGGCAAGCCGACGGTCATCAACAACGTGCTGTCGCTGGCGGCGGTGCCCTTCATCCTGTCAGAAGGCGCCAAGGCCTATGCGGACGTGGGCTTCGGCCGCTCCCGCGGCACCATGCCGATCCAGCTCGCCGGCAACATCAAGCATGGCGGCCTCTACGAGATCGCCTTCGGCGTGACGCTCGGCGAACTGGTGGAGGAGGTCGGCGGCGGCACGTTCACCGGCCGGCCGGTGCGCGCGGTGCAGGTGGGCGGCCCGCTCGGGGCCTATTTCCCCCGCGCGCTGTTCGACACCCCGTTCGACTACGAGGCCTTCGCCAAGAAGGACGGCCTGATCGGCCACGGCGGCATCGTGGTGTTCGACGACAATGTGGACATGGCCAAGCAGGCCCGGTTCGCCATGGAGTTCTGCTCGGTGGAGAGCTGCGGCAAGTGCACGCCCTGCCGCATCGGCTCCACCCGCGGCGTCGAGGTGATGGACAAGATCATCGCCGGCGTCGAGCGCGAGAAGAACCTCGCCATTCTCGAAGACCTTTCGCACACGATGAAGCTTGGCTCGCTTTGCGCTCTGGGCGGCTTCACCCCTTACCCCGTCATGAGCGCGCTCACCCATTTCCCCGAGGATTTCGGCCGCGGCCCCGTGCCGCTGGCCGCGGAGTGAGGAGGCCCGCCATGTCTCTCGTGACTGAAATCGACTACGGCACGCCCGAAATCAAATCCGACGTCATGGTCACGCTGGTCATCGACGGCCAGAAGGTGACGGTGCCGGAAGGCACCTCCATCATGCGCGCGGCCATGGAGGTCGGGAACCAGATCCCGAAGCTCTGCGCCTCCGACAATCTGGAGGCCTACGGTTCCTGCCGCCTCTGTCTGGTGGAGATCGAGGGCCGCAACGGCACGCCCGCCTCCTGCACCACGCCGGTGGCGGAAGGCATCGTGGTCAAGACTCAGACCCCGCGCCTGAAGCAGCTGCGCCGCGGCGTGATGGAGCTCTACATCTCCGACCATCCGCTGGACTGCCTGACCTGCTCGGCCAACGGCGACTGCGAGCTGCAGGAGCAGGCGGGCGTCGTCGGCCTGCGCGAGGTGCGCTACGGCTATGAGGGCGAGAACCATCTCGTCTCCAAGAAGGACGAGTCCAACCCGTACTTCACCTACGACGCCTCGAAGTGCATCGTCTGCTCGCGCTGCGTCCGCGCCTGCGAGGAGGTGCAGGGCACTTTCGCGCTGACGATCTCGGGCCGCGGCTTCGACAGCCGCGTGTCGCCGGGCATGGACGAGCTGTTCATGCAGTCGGAATGCGTGTCCTGCGGCGCCTGCGTGCAGGCCTGCCCGACCGCGACGCTGCAGGAGAAGTCGGTCATCGAGATCGGCACGCCCGAGCATTCGGTCGTCACCACCTGCGCCTATTGCGGCGTGGGCTGCACCTTCAAGGCCGAGATGCGCGGCGACGAGCTCGTGCGCATGACGCCGTGGAAGGACGGCAAGGCCAACCACGGCCACTCCTGCGTCAAGGGCCGCTTCGCCTACGGCTACGCCCAGCACAAGGAGCGTATCCTCAAGCCGATGATCCGCGCCCAGATCACCGATCCGTGGCGTGAGGTGTCGTGGGAGGAGGCGATCGAATACGCCGCCACCGAGTTCAAGCGCATCCAGGCCAAGTACGGCCGGTCGTCCATCGGCGGCATCACCTCCTCGCGCTGCACCAACGAGGAGACCTATCTGGTCCAGAAGCTGGTGCGCGCCGGCTTCGGCAACAACAACGTGGACACCTGCGCCCGCGTCTGCCACTCGCCCACCGGCTACGGCCTGAAGACCGCGTTCGGCACCTCCGCCGGCACGCAGGACTTCGACTCCGTGGACGACAGCGACGTGATCCTGGTCATCGGCGCCAACCCGACCGACGGCCATCCGGTGTTCGGCAGCCGCATGAAGCGCCGCCTGCGCCAGGGCGCCAAGCTGATCGTGATCGATCCGCGCCGCATCGATCTGGTGAAGAGCCCGCATGTCCGCGCGGACTATCACCTGCCGCTGAAGCCGGGCACCAACGTCGCCATGGTCACCGCGCTCGCCCATGTGATCGTGACCGAGGGCCTGATCAACGAGACATTCGTCCGCGAGCAGGGCGATCTCGAGACCTTCCAGGCCTGGGCCGAGTTCGTGGCCGAGGAGCGGCATTCGCCCGAGGCGACCGAGGCCCTCACCGGCGTGCCGGCGAACCTCGTGCGCGGCGCGGCGCGGCTCTACGCCACCGGCGGCGACGCGGCGATCTACTACGGCCTCGGCGTCACCGAGCACAGCCAGGGCTCGACCACGGTTCTCGGCATCGCCAACCTCGCCATGGCCACCGGCAACATCGGCCGCAACGGCGTCGGCGTGAACCCGCTGCGCGGCCAGAACAACGTGCAGGGCTCGTGCGACATGGGCTCGTTCCCGCACGAGTATCCGGGCTACCGCCACGTCTCCGAGGACAATGTCCGCGAGATGTACGAGGCGCTGTGGGGCGCTCCGCTCGATCCGGAGCCGGGCCTGCGCATCCCGAACATGCTGGACGCGGCCGTGGACGGCACCTTCAAGGGCCTCTACGTGCAGGGCGAAGACATCGCCCAGTCCGACCCGGACACCTACCACGTGACCTCGGGTCTCGCGGCGATGGAGTGCGTGATCGTGCAGGACCTGTTCCTGAACGAGACCGCCAACTACGCCCACGTGTTCCTGCCGGGCTCGTCCTTCCTGGAGAAGGACGGCACCTTCACCAACGCCGAGCGCCGCATCCAGCGCGTGCGCAAGGTGATGGCCCCCAAGGCGGTCTACGCCGACTGGGAGGTGACGCTGCTGCTCGCCAAGGCCATGGGTTACGAGATGGACTACCGCCATCCGTCCGAGATCATGGACGAGATCGCCGCGTCCACGCCGAGCTTCGCCGGCGTCTCGTTCCAGCGTCTGGAGGAGAAGGGTTCGGTGCAGTGGCCCTGCAACGACGCCGCGCCCGAAGGCACGCCGATCATGCACATCGGCGGCTTCGTCCGCGGCAAGGGCAACTTCGTCATCACCGAATATGTCGGCACCGACGAGAAGGTGGGGCCGCGCTTCCCGCTGCTGCTCACCACCGGCCGCATCCTCAGCCAGTACAATGTGGGCGCGCAGACGCGCCGCACGGAGAACTCGCGCTGGCATGAGGAGGACGTGCTGGAGGTTCACCCCGCGGACGCCGAGAACCGCGGCGTGCGCGACGGCGACTGGGTGACCCTGCGCAGCCGCGCCGGCGAGACCACGCTGAAGGCCAGAGTCACCGATCGCGTGGCGCCGGGCGTGGTCTACACCACGTTCCACCACCCGACGACCCAGGCCAACGTCATCACCACCGACTTCTCGGACTGGGCCACCAACTGCCCCGAGTACAAGGTGACGGCGGTGCAGATTTCGCCCTCCAACGGCCCGAGCGCCTGGCAGGAAGGCTACGAGGAGCACTCCCGCAACAGCCGGCGCATCCTGCCGGAAGCGGCGGAGTAAGCGGGACCGCGTTCCCGATCAGTTTTCGGGCGACGGACGACCGTCGCCCGGAACTGCTGGCACTGGCTGTGGTCCGGAAGGGCTTGAACCGTTCTTCCTTGTCCCGGCCTTGAGCCGGGACCCAGAACCTCAAGTGTTCCAAGGACAGCGCGACAGGCCGGCTCGGCAGGTTTTCAGACGCAGGCGTCTCTGGGTCCCAGCTCAAGGCCGGAACCCGGATTGCGTCTCCCGCTTTCACAGCCCGGCCGAGGCGCCCATATTCAACCGATGACCGAAGAGCTTCCGCCCCCCATCGTACGCCTGTCCCGCGCCGTCTGGCGCGACGGCGCGTTTGTCGAGACCTCCGAGCGGGCGACGCCGGCGGAGACGCCGATCGCGCTGGTTTATGACGGCGGCACGCAGGCGGTGATGATGGCGAGCCCGACCGACGTCGAGGACTTCGCCGTCGGCTTCAGCCTGACCGAGGGCATCGTCGCGGACATGTCCGAGATCGAAAGCCTCGAGGTGGTCGATCAGGGCGTCGGGCTCGAGGCCCGCATGTGGCTCGCGAAGAACCCGTCGCGAGACCTCGGCGCAAGGCGGCGCGCGCTCGCGGGCCCCACCGGCTGCGGCCTCTGCGGCATCGACAGTCTGGCGCAGGCGGTGAAGCCCGCCCGGGTCGTCGACGCCAGAACCGCCTTTTCCGCCAACGACATCCACGACGCGCTTCAGGCGCTGTGGAAGGCGCAGGCGCTCAATTTCGCGACCCGCGCGGTCCATGGCGCCGGCTTCTACGCGCCCGGCCGCGGCCTGATCGCCGTGCGCGAGGACGTCGGCCGCCACAACGCGCTCGACAAGCTCGCCGGCCATCTCGCCCGCAGCGGTGAGGACGCCGGAGCGGGCTTCGTGGCGCTCACGAGCCGCGTGTCGGTGGAGATGATCCAGAAGGCGGCCGTCATCGGAACCGGTCTGGTGGTCGCCGTCTCCGCGCCCACGGCGCTTGGCGTCCGCATGGCGGAAGAGGCCGGCGTCACGCTCGTCGCCATCGCCCGCGACGACGGTTTTGAAGTTTTCACACACCCCGATCGCATCGTCGCGGACAAGGCGCCGGAGAGCGCCCTCCGTCAGATTTGAGGAACGCGCCCTGATGGCCCACGCCCACGAAGCCCGCCCCGGCGTCCCCGAGATCGAGGGGCGCGAGCACAAGTCGACCCTCGACCGGCTGATCTACATGGCGAACCAGATCGGCTGGTTCTTCAAGAGCCAGCCGCTGGAGAAGCGCATCCCCGGCATCGTCGACCACATCCAGCACTTCTGGGACCCGCGCATGAAGAGCGAGATCTTCGCGCATGTGGGCAAGGGCGGCGCCGGGCTGGAGCCCGAGCCGCTGGAGGCGCTGGAGATCCTGAAGAAGGCCGCCGAAGGCAAGATCGCCACCTACGGAGAGGCCGAGCGGGTGGCGACCCCCGAACCCCGCACCGGCGAGTCCTATCAGGGCGGCTGAGCGTCCGACCGGTTTAAGGGGAAGGGGTCTCTGCCGTCTTGTCCCGGCCTTAAGCCGGGCCCCAGAAACGCTGGCGTTTACGATCCCGCTGAAACGTCGCCGCTCATCTGGCTGGCGTCGAGGTTCTAGGTTCCGGCTCAAGGCCGGAACAAGGGGCGGGGGCGTCGACCCGCGTCGTGAAAACGCGCCCAGCGCCGCGGTTCACTTCCCCGGCGTGGTCAGGTGCTCCAGCAGGGCGACGGCGGCGCGTTCGACGGTCATGCGCGGGTTGGCGTCGCACCAGGCGTCGACCCATTTGGTCAGCGCTTCCGCGTTGATGTCCACGTCCTTGCGCAGCTCCAGACCCTCCCGGCCGAAGGCCGCGCCGGTGACGAAGGCGTGCGCCCAGGACTGGTAGGCTTCGGCCTTGGCCGGATTGGAGCGCTGGGCGTCGGTCCAGGCGCCGCAGGTCTTGGTGCCGATGCCCCAGACCACGTAGGAGCCGGCGGCGCCCGCGGGCGAGGCGGAGACGCCGGCGGCGAGCGCCGCGGCGAACGCGAACATGCGCATATGGGTGATCCTCCCCGAGGCCGCTCTTATTCGGCGGCCTTCTTCGTGGTCTTGGCGGCGGGCTTCTTCGCCGCGGTTTTCTTGGCCGCCGGCTTTTTCGCGGCCGGCTTGTCGGCGGCCGATTTCGCCGCCGTGGATTTGGTCGCCGTCTTGCGCGCGGGCTTCTTGGAGCCGCCGGCGGCCGCCTTGGCGTCCACCAGCTTGATCGCCTCGTCGAGCGTCAGCGCGTCGGCGTCCACGCCCTTGGGCAGGGTGGCGTTGACCTTGCCGTGCTTCACGTAAGGACCGTAGCGGCCGGCGTGCACGGTGACGGCGCCCCCGTCCGGATGGTCGCCGAGCCCGCGCCCGGCGGGCGCGCCGCCGCGTCCCGCGCCGCGCTTCTCCTTCTTCTCGGCGATCACCGCGACCGCGCGGTTCAGGCCGACCTCGAACACCTCCTCGACGGAATCGAGATTGGCGTAAGCGCCGTCATGGGAGACGTAAGGCCCGTAGCGGCCGATGTTGGCCTCGATCGGCAGGCCCGATTCCGGGTGCAGGCCCACGAGACGCGGCAGCGACAGCAGCCTGAGCGCGGCTTGGAGATCGAGCTCGGCCGCGGACCAGCCCTTGGGCAGCGAGGCGCGCTTGGGCTTTTCCTTCTCCACCGGCTCGCCGAGCTGCACATAGGGGCCGAAGCGGCCGGCGCGCAGCGTCACGTCGAGATCGGTCTTCGGGTCCTTGCCGAGCAGCTTCACCCCGTCCGGGCCTGCGGACTGGCCGTCCTCGCCGCCGGAATCGGCGCCGAGCGGGCGGGTGTAGCGGCAGTCGGGATAGTTGGAGCAGCCGACGAAGGAGCCGAACTTGCCGAGCTTCAGCGACAGCTGGCCGGTGCCGCAGGTGGGGCAGGCGCGGGGGTCGGAGCCGTCCGCCTTCGGCGGGAAGATGTAGGGGCCGAGGATTTCGTTCAGCGCGTCGATCACCTGCGCGAAGCGAAGCTCCTTGGTGCTGTCCACCGCGCCGACGAAATCGCGCCAGAAGTCCCGCAGCACCTCTTTCCAGTCGAGCTCGTGGTTGGAGACCTTGTCGAGCTTCTCCTCAAGCGCCGCGGTGAAGTCGTACTCCACGTAGCGGTTGAAGAAGCTCTGCAGGAAGGCGGTCACCAGCCGGCCCTTGTCGTCCGGCACGAGACGCTTCTTGTCGAGCTTCACATATTCGCGGTCGCGCAGCACGGTCAGCGTCGCGGCGTAGGTGGAGGGACGGCCGATGCCGAGCTCCTCCATGCGCTTCACCAGCGCGGCCTCGGTGTAGCGGGGCGGCGGCTCGGTGTGGTGCTGGGTGGCGGCGACGGGGCCGACGCGGCGCAGCGGATCGCCGGCGGCCACGGCGGGCAGGCGCTTGGCCTCCTCGTCCTCCTCGTCGTCGCGGCCTTCCTGATAGAGCGCGAGGAAGCCGTCGAAGGTGACGACGGTGCCGGTGGCGCGCAGCTCGATCGGCCGGCCGGAGCCGGTGGCCGCGATGTCGACCGTGGTGCGCTCCACCTCGGCGGATTCCATCTGGCTCGCCACGGTGCGCTTCCAGATCAGCTCGTAGAGCCGGGCCTGGTCGTCGTCGAGGCGGCGGGCCATCTCGCGCGGGGTGCGGCGCGGGTCGGTCGGGCGCACGGCCTCGTGGGCCTCCTGCGCGTTCTTGGCCTTGACCGTGTAGCGCCGGGGCGAGCCCGGCAGATAGCGGGCGCCGTAGTCGGAGCCGATCAGTGAGCGGACGGCGGACACCGCCTCCGGGGCCATGTCGACGCCGTCGGTTCGCATATAGGTGATCAGGCCGACGGTCTCGCCGCCGATGTCGATGCCCTCGTAGAGCCGCTGGGCGATCTGCATGGTGCGGTTCGGCGCGAGGCCGAGCTTGCGGCTCGCCTCCTGCTGCAGCGTGGAGGTGGTGAAGGGCGGCGGCGGGTTGCGCCGGCCGGGCTTCGCCTCGACGTTCGAGACCTTGAGGTCGGAGGCCTCGATCGCGGCCTTCAGCGCCATGGCGCTCGCCTCGTCCGGCACGTCCAGACGGCCGATCTTCTTGCCGTCGGCGGCGGAGATGCGGGCGTCGAAGGTCTCGTTCTTCGGCGTGGCGAGCGTCGCCACCAGCGACCAGTACTCCCGGGGCACGAAGCGCTCGATCTCGGACTCGCGGTCGCAGACGAGGCGCAGCGCCACCGACTGCACCCGGCCCGCCGAGCGGGCGCCGGGGAGCTTGCGCCACAGCACGGGCGAGAGATTGAAGCCGACCAGATAATCCAGCGCCCGGCGGGCGAGATAGGCGTCCACCAGCGCCGCGTCGATCTCGCGCGGCTTCTTCATGGCATCGAGAATCGCCTGCTTGGTGATGGCGTTGAACACAACGCGCTCCACCGGCTGGTCCTTCAGCGCCTTCTTGGCGCGCAGCACCTCCAGCACATGCCAGGAGATGGCCTCGCCCTCGCGGTCCGGGTCGGTCGCCAGAATGAGACGGTCGGCGCCCTTCACGGCGCGCGCGATCTCGTTCAGGCGCTGGGCGGCCTTGCCGTCCACCTCCCACAGCATGTGGAAATCAGCGTCCGGATCGACCGATCCGTCCTTCGCCGGCAGGTCGCGCACATGGCCGTAGGAGGCCAGAACCTCGTATCCGGGTCCGAGATATTTGTTGATCGTCTTCGCCTTGGCGGGCGACTCGACGATGACGACGCTGTTCATGAAGCGGGAGCCCCTTCTCCGCGCCGGTGGTCGGTCCGGCGGCGGCGAACATGGGGAACCGGTCTGCCGGTGTCAAATGCCGCAAACGCCGCCGCCAGCGCGCGGATAAACATCATTGGTTGTAAATTTTGACAATTCCACATTTTAGGGTGCAATGCGCGAGGTGACGGGATCGAAGGGGAATCCACCATGACCGACGACGGCGAAACGCGCGCGAGAGGGGGCCGCGCGTCGTCGCGAGAGGAAACCGCCGCTTATCTCGAAGCGCTCGCCACGGACATGGTCCGTCTCGCGCGCGGCTCGAACCTGCCGACGCTCGCCTATCTGCTGGACATGGCCCGGATCGAGGCGCGGACCCACGCCAAACGCGAGCCGTCGTCCGGCGCGGGTCAGTCCCAGGCGTCGGGAACGCGCAGCGCCACCTGACCGCCGGGCAGCCGCTCCAGCCGGCCGGCGAGCTCAAGCTGGAGCAGCACGATCTGCACCGTGCGGGCGTCGCGCTCCGCGTGGCGGGCGAGGGCGTCGATGGTGGTGGGCGAGGGGCCGAGCAGGTCCAGCACCACGGCCGCGTCGTCGTCGCCGGGCTCGGCGGGGACGAACGGCGCGCCGTCGCCCTGTCCGAGCACGATGGGGGCCGGCGTCTCGGGTTCGCGCTCCACCAGCGGGCGCAGCGCTTCGAGCACGTGGTCGACCCGCGCCACCAGCGTCGCGCCGTCCCGCAGCAGGGCGTTCGAGCCCTCGCAGCGGGGATCGAGCGGGGAGCCCGGCGCCGCCATGACCTCGCGCCCGAGCTCCGTGGCGAGCCGCGCGGTGATCAGCGAGCCGGAGCGCATCGCTGCCTCCACCACCACCACGCCCAGCGACAGGCCGGCGATGATGCGGTTGCGGCGCGGGAAATCCCGTCCCCGGGGCTGCCAGCCGAGCGGCATTTCGGTCACGAGCGCGCCGGACTCGACGATGCGGCGGGCGAGATCGGCGTGCTCGGGCGGGTAGAGCCGGTCGAGGCCGGCGGCGAACACGGCGACCGTGCCGGTGTGAACCGAGGCGGCGTGGGCCGCGGCGTCCACCCCGCGGGCGAGGCCGGAGGCCACGACCCAGCCGGCGGCGCCGAGACCTTCCGCCAGCCGGGCC
>NZ_JBHTMX010000031.1:0-24139 GCF_042679725.1 Methylopila musalis | reverse complement strand
GGGCGCCGGGCGAGGCCGGCCCGCGCCCGGTCGGGCGCAGGTCGATGAACCCGCCGAGGCTGCCGAGCGCGCGGCCGAGCAGCGCCTTGCGGGCGGGGGCCCGGAGAGGATGGGTCAGCGTCATGGCGTCGTGTCCTTCGACGATCCGAGGCGTCGAGGTTTTGGGAGCCGGGGTCCGCCTCGGAGACCCCGGTCCCCTCGCGGCGTCAGCTCACGCCGAACTTCAGCGTCTTGATGGCGTCGAAATCCTGCACGCCGCCGCCCACCCGCTTGGTGGTGTAGAACAGCACGTAGGGCTTCGCCGTGAACGGATCGCGCAGGATGCGCACCCCGATGCGGTCGGCCACCAGATAGCCGCGGCGGAAATCGCCGAAGGCGATGGCGTGGGCGTTCTCGGCGATGTCGGGCATGGCCTCGGCCTCGGCGATGGGGAAGCCCATCAGCGTGGCCGGCGCGCCGGCGGCGGCGGGGGCCTCCCACAGGTACCGTCCGTCCGCGTCCTTCAGCTTGCGCACGGCCGCCTGGGTGCGGCGGTTCAGCACGAAATGCGCCTCGCGCCGGTAACCGGAGCGCAGGGCGTAGACCAGATCGAGCAGCGCGTCGGACGGGTGGGAGGCCGCGAAGGCGCCGGCGGCGCCGGTCGGCACATAGCCGATCTTGCCCCATTCCCAGGCGGAATTGGCCACCTTGGCGGGGGTCAGGAAGCCCTGCGGGCGGGTGAGGCCGTCGCCGGTGACGAAGGCCACGCTCTCCTGCTCGGCGAAGGCGGTCTCCACCTCCTCGGCGATCCACTGGTCGAGATCGACCGCGGCGTCGTCGAGCAGGGTCTGGGTCGCGGCCGGCATGGCGAACAGCTCCATGGCCGGGAAGGCGAGCTCGTCGAGCGCCGGCGTCGCGGACTGCGCCCGGGCCGCCGTCTCCGCCGACCAGCCGGAGGCGAAGCCTTCCGTGGCGAAGGGCTTGCGGAACACCGAGCCCGTCATGGCGCGCACCGTGGCGATGGCGCGGATGGGGGAGACTTCCGCCAACCGGCGGCCGATCTCGCGCTCGGTCTCGTCGGGGGCGAGATAGCCGCCCTGGGCGTCGGTTCCCGCCACCAGCGCCTTGGCCTCCAGCGCGCCGTAGCGCGCGGTTTCGCCACGACGCACATAGGCGTCGAAGGCGCCCCGGCGCTCACGCGCCTCCGGCCGGGCGCCCTCCTCCGCGCCGGCGAGCGCCGGGCGGCGGCCCTTCAGCGCCAGCTCGTCCACCAGCCGGCGCTGGCGGTCCAGCGCCTCGTCCAGCCGGGCGAGCTTCTCGGTGGTCACCACGTCGGGCGACAGCCGCTGCTCGATCTCGGCGAGGCGCTCGTCGTTGGTCTCCTTGAAGGCCTCGAAGGCGCGCATGAAATCGTCGAAGGCGCCCACCACGTCGAGGCTGGTGGGCGGGCCGTCCACGGCCTTGGTTTCGGGCGAACGGAGGGCGTCGAAGGTCATCGGGTCAGGCCTCGGGTCTTGGGGAGGACGAACCGCCCGGCCGGGCGGAGACGATCGGCGGCGGCGCTCACGCGCCCCGCCTTGGCCGCGCCGACGCGGGCGCCGGGCAGCATGGGAAAGGTGACGATCGAGATCTCCCACAGGTCGATCTCGACCAGCCGGCGCACGCCGCCGACCATGCGGGCGGCGCGCACGGGGCGAAAGCCGATGGAGAGCCCGTCGAGCGCGCCCTGCAGCAGCAGCGCGCGCAGCTCCCGGGCGCGGGCGACCGCAAGGTTCAGCCGCCCCTCGACCCGAAGGCCGCGGGCGTCCTCGTCGATGCGCTCCCAGGCGCCGATGGGCTCGGCCGGGTCGTGCTGGAACAGGAAGCGCACGCCGTTCGCGCCCCGGCGTTCGAGGCTGCTTGAGAAGGCGCCGGGCGCCACCACGTCGCGGCCGAGATCGACCACGCCGAACAGGCTGGCGTAGCCGGACACGCGCCCGTCCTCCGCCACCGCCGCCGCGAACGGCAGCCGCTTCCGTTCCGGCGCGAACCCCCGCGCCGGGCATGCGATCTGGGTCATGGGATGAGGTTCCGTCGTTTCGGTCGGGTCAGGCTGGACGCCGGGCCATCAGCGCGGCGACGCGCCGGAAAGGCCGCATTCCGCAGGAGCGCCGGCGCCGGATCGAGAACACGGCGTCCGCACGTTCGCCGCCGCGCCTGGCTCGATCGCCGACGCCCTCACCCCGCCGCCAAGGACAGCCCGCCGCGCTGACGCGCGACGGGTGACGTTCAGAGCCCGTTTCGGCTCGTCATGCGCGTGGGGTCAGGCCACGCGCCAGGCGAGCGTGCCGTCGGACTTGAGGTACACGCTCTTCACGGCCACGCCGCCGGTCGCCGCCGCCGCGTCATTGGCGAACGGCCCCGGGAAGTTGGTCGCGTTCAGGCCCTTGAACGACGCCACGCCGGTCTGGTGGCTGATCCGCCAGGTGATGTTGCGGTTGGCGCCGGTCGGCGTGCGGTCCGTGGTGGTGGAGTAGGCGCCGGCGAGCGTGTAGCCATCGACCAGTTCGCCGCCGCGTCCCATCAGCACCGAATAGGTTCCGGCGTTGACGCTGTCCCGCAGTCCGAGGCTGACCGAATTCGCCGCGGAGGACAGCACGTTGGTGCTGCCGATCACGGTCGAGAAGGCGGCGCGGGACTCCGACGTGGTGGACGACAGGACCGAGGCGCCGGTGATGGAGGTGGTGGTGGAGCCGGCCGCGCTGTCCTGGGTCGCGATCAACGCGTTGCGGATGCCCCGCACCTTGGCGCCGCGGGACGACAGCACGGTGGCGTGGCGCGTCACCCCCTCGAGGTCGACCTCACCGCTCGACGCGACGAGGTTGTAGGACTGCTGGGTGGCGGACGTCGTGCTGACCGAGTTCACATTAAAGGATGCGGTCACCAACGCGTATTGGCCGAGGAGCGAAACGCCCTGAACGGCGATCGACGACGCCCCCGCTCCATAGACTTTGGAGGGCCGCTCCACGGTGTCGTCGTCCGAAGACCAGATGAAGCCGCGCGTCGCGATCGCCGCGCAGTTGCTGCCGTGAACCTCGACGCCCGTGGAGTTGTAGATGCCGGACGCGAAGAAGGTGCCTCCGGTCGCGGTCGGCGCGTTCGGCCAGACGTTGTGGTCGATCTCTTCGTACGCCCAGCCGTTCGCGGAGAGCCAGGTTTTCTGATCTGCATCAAGAGACGTTTTATGAGTAACCCCTCCCGGCTCGATCACATAGGGAATGGCGTCGAGCGAATAGGTGATGCCGGAATTGGCCGGCGGGAAGCTCTGCGCCACCCCGGTGTTGTTCGTGATGCGCCACATCTTGTTGAAGCCCCACCGCTTGGCGGTGTTTGCGGCCGAGAGCGCGTTGTAGCCAAGCGTGCGACACATCGTGCCGCCGACGATGGCTGATCGTTCCGTCGCGTTTTCGCACATCCGCGACGTGGCGATCAGCGATTGAGTGTCGGCGCTGCTGTCAACCTGCGCCGACGCGATGATGGCGCTGTAGCGGCTGCGGCCACGAGCCCGCGAGGACGAGATGAACGAGAAGCATCGTCCGTTCGCCTTGTCGAAGGCGAAGCTTTCCGACGCCGCGGCGAACACACGAAGCGGCGTCTCGTTTTTCGGATCGGCGAAGCCGGGGAACTCGTTGTTGGCGCTGGAGACCGCGCCCCATCCGCTCATGGGATAAACGACGCCGCCGACGGAGACGAAGCCGTTGTAGAGAGCAGGAGCGTCAAAGCCCGTGTAGTTGACGTTGCCCAGGTACACGTTCGGCAGCGCCGACAGCGTGATGGTCTGTCCCGCCAGATCCAAAAGCTTTCCGGGGCGATCGATCTTGGCCGCGTCATAAGCCTGCTGGTCGGTCCAGCCGGGCTGGCGATAGTCTTCGATGGTCGGAATCAGAAGGGCGATACGATCTTCGGGATCCATGACAGTCTCCAGATGGTGTTCTTTGAACGAGCGGACGGGCGACGCGCCCGGAGGATCCGGGCGACGCTGCGCTGAGGCTCGATGGGGCTCCGTTCTGCCGTTCCACGCCGTCGTGACGGCGCCTCCGCCCGAGGGGCGAACCATGACGCGGCGGCCGTGCGGCCGGTCCGCGTGAAAGCCGGCGGGGTTCACGCGCGGCGCGCGTTCACCCCGGACATCTGTTCAGTCCGATCGCGGACCTCTGCGATCGGTCGCGCTCCTCACCCCGCCGCGCCGTAGCCCACGGCGGCGCGTTTTTCGTCGTCGGTGAGGAAGTCGGCCTCGGTCACGCGGCGCCACAGGGCTTCGCGTTCGGAGGCGAGGGCGTCCACCGCGTCGAGGTCGGGTTCGAGCCTGAGGTCGCCGCCCCAGACGGGGCCGAGCCACTGGGCGAGGCTCTGGGCCACGCGGGCCAGCAGCGGCAGCACGGTCTGGCGCGACAGCGCGCGGTTCGCCTCCTGATAGTTGGCGTAGGTGGCGTCGCCCGGAATGCCGAGCAGCATGGGCGGCACGCCGAAGGCGAGCGCGATCTCCCGCGCGGCGCCGTTCTTGGCGGCGAGGAAATCCATCTCCTGCGGCGACAGCGACAGCGGCTTCCAGTCGAGCCCGCCGTCGAGCAGAAGCGGGCGCCCGGCGTTGGCGGCGCCGGAAAACTGCGCCTCCAGCTCCTCCTTCAGCCGCTCCACCTGGTCGTCCGACAGGCCCGTCCCCTCCGGCCCGGAATAGACCAGCGCGCCGGAGGGCCGCGCGGCGTTGTCGAGCAGCGCCTTGTTCCAGGCGGTGGCGGCGTTGTGCAGGTCGAGCGCCGCCGCCGCCGGCGCCATCGGGCTCAGCCCGTAATGGTCGTCGAGCGGGTGGAACAGCGTCAGATGCAGGATCGGCGGCGCGGGCTCCGCCCGCTGGTCGAAGCGCGAGACGTTGCCGCCGACGCGGTACTCGTAGGCCTCCGGCCAGCCGTCGGCGCCGGCCAGAACCCGCATGCGGTCCGGCCGCAGCGCGTGAAGCTCGCGCGGCTCGCCCTCCACCGACACCGCCTCCAGATAGGCGTTGCCCGAGATCAGCAGGTTCGAGACCAGCGCCTCAATCAGCGCCGCCCGGCCCTGCCGGGGATTGGGCCGCGCCAGCAGCGTCTTGACCGGGTGGTCGTCCAGCTCCTGCGCCCCGTCGAACAGCAGCAGCGGCACGCCGCCGGCGGCCTCCGCCACCATGCGCACCGCCCGGTGGCAGACCGGATTGCGCTCGTAGCCCTCGCGGGCGAGGCTCGCCGGATCGCGCGGACTCCAGCGCGCCGCGCCGCCGCCGGAAAAGGCGACCAGCCCGCCCAGCGATTTGCGCTCGGGCCGCGCCGACCCGAACAGACGTGACAACAAGGCCATGGACGCCCCCTCGCGGCGGGAATGATCGATCGATGAAAGCTCGCCGGAACGCTCCGGGCGGGCCTCGCGTTTTCAGGCGTAAGGGTCGTTGACGAGACGGCCGGACACCCTTCCGGAGGCTCCCCCGTGACACGCGTCCCAACGCTTTTTCGTACAATCGCGTTCGCCGCGGCCGTCGCCGCCACGCCGATGGTCGCGAACGCCCAGAGTTCCGGCGGAGCGTCCTCGCCCGGCGCCGGCTCCGCGCCCACCACGACGACGCCGGACAGCCGCCAGCCGTCTCGGGACGACGTGGAACGGCGCGAGGCGCCCGTGGAACGCGGAGTTCCGGCCGGCTCAGGGGGCCGCACGCATCCCGCAGGGCGCGACGGCTCGGGCGCCGCTGGGGCGACCGAAAACAGGGCCGACGATCCATCCTTCAATCAGGGCATCGACCGGGCGGCGCGGCCGCGGAACGAGTGAGCGGTGGCGCTTAAAGGCGCGAACCTCACAGCGACAGCACGCGCGGGCCGCGGCCTTTCACGGCCAGCATCAGATGGGTGACGGCCCAGACCAACGCGTCCACCCGATCGGGCGAGCGGCCGTTGGCGAGGCCGTCGAGGCCGAAGGCGGCCATCTCGTCCTCCAGCGCCGGATGCGCGCCCACATGGCGCACGCGGCCTTGGGCGTAGAGCGCGGCCACCGGCTCGGCCCTCAGCCATTTGCCGCGGGTGGCGCGCACCGCGATCACGGGAACGCCGGGATGGACCTGCGCGATCACCGCGCGCACCATGTCGCCGCCCTGGTTCACCTCCGCCACCAGCGCGTCGGCTTCCAGACGCCGCCACAGCGCCACCGCGCGGGCGGACCAGAGCTCGGGCCGGGGCGCCGCCACCGTGTCGTCGGCCAGCACATAGGCCCGGCCGTCCGCCCCGAGCCCCACGGCCACGAGGCCGCAGGCGTCGGAGCGGCGGCCGCCGCCGGCCGGCGGATCCACCGCCACCACGATGCGAACGAGCTCCGGCGCCTCCGCCACGCGGGCGCGCTCCAGATCGTCGCGGGTCCAGAGCGCGTCCTCGCGCTCCTCCAGCATCTCGCCGTCCAGCTCCTGCCGGCCGAGCCGCGTGCCGGCATAGGCGCCGACCACGGCCTCCAGAAAGCGCGGCGCCAGATTGGCGGCGTTGTCGCGGGTGGCGGCCCGCGTCACCGCGACCGAGCGGTCCGCCAGCAGCCGCTTCAGCAGGGGCGTGGCGCGGGGCGTGGTGGTCGCCATCTGGCGCGGACGGGCGCCGAGGCGAAGGCCGAACTGCAGCATGTCCCAGGTCTCCTCCGGTCGGCGCCATTTGGCGATCTCGTCGCACCAGGCGGCTTCGAACTGCGGCCCGCGCAGGGCCTCCGGGTCTTCGGCCGAAAACCCCTGCGCCACCGCGCCGTTCGGCCAGACGAGGCGTTTTCGGCTCGGCTCGTAGGACGGCCGCTCCCCGCGCGGATGCACCGCGAAGAGGCCGGACACGCCGTCGATCATCACCTCGCGCAGGTCGGCGTAGGTTTCCGCCACCAGCGCGATGCGGCCCACCGGCCGCGCCGAGAATCCATCAAGCCCGAGCGCGAGGCCCCGCACCCATTCGGCCCCGGCGCGGGTCTTGCCGGCGCCGCGGCCGCCCAGCATCAGCCAGGTGGTCCAGCCGCCCGGCGGGGGAAGCTGGTCGTTCCGCGCCCACACCGCCCAGTCGCCCTGAAGCCGCGCGCCGTCGGCGGGCGACAGCGCGCCCAGAAACTCACTCGCCGCGGTCGCGTCGCAGCCGCTCAAGGCGCTGCGCAAGCGCCGCGCGGAACTCATCCGTGTCGCGCACGGGCTCGTCACCGTCAGGCTCTCCGCCGTCACCCGCGCTCTCCTCGTCGAATTTCGCAAGCTCCCGCAGCGAGCGCACCAGGCTCGCCAACGTCCGGGCGGCCCGGCCGGCCGCCTCCCCGCCCGCGGTCTGGTCGCCGGCGGCGAACAGCGTCTCCGCCTTCGCCACCTCCGCGTCGATGGAGCGGCGCAGGCCCCGGATCAGCGTGCGGCGGCGTTCGGCGTCGAACGGGCGGGTCCAGCCCTCTCGCATCTTCCGGCGACTCACCGTCTCCTTGGGGAGGCCGAGCCGGCGGCAGATCTCCGCCTGGGTGATGTGCGAGGTCTCGTAGAGCCGCCGCGCCTCGGCGAGGATTTCAGGAGAAGCGCGCGGCGCCGGCGGCTTGCGCTCCGTCATGGGCGACCCTCCGTCTGTTCCGTTGGCCCCGAAGCGCAACTGTGGAGCATGGGAGAAACCTACCCGATCAGCGTCACGCTGTCAATGCTTATTTTCCTATTTAGGATTTTTAGCTGGAACGCCGGACGGGCGACCGGCGCGATCGCTCGCTTGACGCTGTCCGCCCCCGTTCCTACGTTCGCCGCGACCCTGGCGGGCTCGGGCGCGGCTCCTTTCGCGCGCGGTGTGAGGCCCGCCGCCTGTGACGAGGATGCTCTTATGGCGACCGGAAAGGTTTCCGACGCGACTTTCGAGGCCGAAGTGCTTCAGTCGGCCGAACCCGTTGTGGTGGACTTCTGGGCCGAATGGTGCGGCCCCTGCCGCGCGATCGCGCCTGCGCTCGAAGAGATTTCGGACGAGCTCGCCGGCAAGGTGAAGATCGTGAAGCTGAACGTGGACGAGAACCCCGCCACCGCCACCCGCTTCGGCATCAGCGCGATTCCCATGCTGATGCTGTTCAAGGGCGGCGAGCACGTCGCCACCCAGCGCGGCGCCGCCCCCAAGTCCAAGCTGGTGAGCTGGATCGAAACCTCGGTCTGAGGAAGGCTCACCCTCCCCTTGTCCCGGCCTCGAGCCGGGACCCATTTCCGCCGACGCGTCCGGGTGACGCTCCGAGCGTGCGGTTTATTCTGACAGGCGAGATGTTTCTGGGTCCCGGCTCAAGGCCGGGACAAGAAAAAGGCGCTTCCCTTGTCCCGGCCTTGAGCCGGGACCCATTTCCGCCGACGTTTCCGGGTGGCGCTCCGAGCGCGCAGTTTATTCTGAAAAACGAAGACGTTTCTGGGTCCCGGCTCAAGGCCGGGACAAGAAAAAGGCGCTTCCCTTGTCCCGGCCCTGAGCCGGGACCCATTAACGCCGACGTCTCAGGATGATGCTCAGGCGTTCGGCTTGTCTTCCCGACGACAAGCTTTCAAGCTCACAGCCGAAACACACAACGCTGAGAGCGCGGTCATGCCCGCCTTCGTCTACATTCTGGCGAGCGGGCGTCACGGCACGTTGTATGTGGGCGCGACAGGCGATCTCGCCCGTCGTCTCGACCAGCATCGCTCCGGCGCCGTGCCGGGCTTCACGCGCGATCACCGCGTCACCCGGCTGGTGCATTACGAGCTTTACGACAACGTTCTGGAGGCGCGCGCTCGCGAGCGGACGCTGAAGGGCTGGCGGCGCGATTGGAAGATCAGCCTGATCGAGCAGGCCAATCCCGAGTGGAGCGATCTGACGACGACGCTGATCTGAGCGTCCCTTCTCTTGTCCCGGCCTTGAGCCGGGACCCATTTCCGCCGACGCCTCCGGATGACGCTCCAAGCGCGCAGTTTATTTTGAAAACCGAGATGTTTCTGGATCCCGGCTCAAGGCCGGGGCAAGAAAGCGGGTCCCTTGTCCCGGCCTTGAGCCGGGACCCATTTCCGCCGACGCTGCCAGATAACGCTCCGACCGCGCGGCTTACTCTGAAAACCGAGACGTTTCTGGGTCCCGGCTCAAGGCCGGGACAAGGAAAGGGCGCCTCGCTTTTGGCGATTTGCGCGCCCCGCTCAACCTCAATGCGGCGGGGTGCCGTTGGCGGCGAGGGCTTCGCCGGCGAGGTAGAGGGAGCCGATGATCAGCACCCGGGGCGGCGTTGGGCCGGCGGCGCGGGCGGCTTTGGCGAGCGCTTCCTCGATCGAGCCGCACACCTCCGCCGCGAGGCCCGCGCGCTCGGAGGCCTCCACCACCTCCTGCGGCGTGCGGGCCGCGGCGGAGGAAGCGATTGGCACGCCGTAGACGCGGCCGGCGAGGCCCGCGAAGGCCTCCAGAAAGCCGTCGGAATCCTTGGTGTTCAGCATGCCGACCACCAGCACGATCGGCTTCGGCGCGCGCTCGTCCAGCTCCGCCAGCGTGGCCGCGACCGCGCGGCCGCCGTCGGGGTTGTGGCCGCCGTCGAGCCAGAGCTCCGCGTTGTCCGGCAGCATCGCCGCGAGCCGGCCGTGGGCGAGGCGCTGCATGCGGCCGGGCCAGTTGACGGAGCCGAGGCCCTTCTCGATCGCGGCGGCGTCCACGCCGAGCGCGGGAAGCGCCCGCAGCGTCGCGATGGCGGCGCCGGCGTTGTCGATCTGGTGGCGGCCGACGAGGCGCGGCAGCGGCAGGTCGAGCAGGCCGTCACCGTCCTCGAACACCAGCCGGCCGCGCTCCTCCCGCGCCTGCCAGTCCTGCCGGCCGACCGCGAGCAGCGCGCCGAAGCCGGCCTTCTCGCGCTCGATCGAGGCCAGCGCCTCCGGGTCCTGGCGGGCGATGACGCCCGGCGTCAGGCTGCGCAGGATGCCGGCCTTCTCATGGGCGATGGCGGCGAGGTTCTCGCCGAGGAACTTCTGGTGGTCGAGACTGACGGGGGTGATGACGCTCGCCACCGCCGAGGGCGTCACGTTGGTGGCGTCGTAGCGGCCGCCGAGCCCGACCTCCAGCAGCAGCACGTCGGCCGGGGTGCGCGCGAACAGCAGCAGCGCCGCGGCGGTGGTGATCTCGAACAGGGTGATCGGCTCGCCGGCGTTGGCGGCCTCCACCTCCCGGAAGGTCTCCACCAGCCGGTCCTCGTCCACGAAGACGCCGCCGCCCTCCGCGCCGAGGCGGATGCGCTCGTGGAACCGCACCAGATGGGGCGAGGTGTAAACGTGCACGCGCTTGCCCGCCGCCTCCAGCATGGCGCGCAGGAAGGCGGTGGTGGAGCCCTTGCCGTTGGTGCCGGCGATCTGGATCGTCGGCGGCAGGGCGCGCTCCGGGTGGCCGAGCCGCGCCAGCAGCGCCTCGACGCGGCCGAGCGAGAGGTCGATCTCCTTCGGGTGCAGCGCGACGAAGCGCTCCAGGAAAGCGTCGCTGGCGTTCAACTCGGACCCGTCCCGCTGGATCTGCGCGCTCACGCGTGCGCCACCGCGGGCGCCGCCTCGTCGGCGGCGGGAGCAGCCACCGCCACCTTCGGCGCGCGGGCGCCGCCGCCCGCCAGCAGGCGGCACAGCCGGGCGAGGGTCGCCCGCAGGTCCTTGCGGTGGACCACCATGTCCACCATGCCGTGGTCCCTGAGATATTCCGAGCGCTGGAAGCCCTCGGGCAGCTTCTCGCGGATGGTCTGCTCGATCACCCGCGGGCCGGCGAAGCCGATCAGCGCGCCGGGCTCGGCGATCTGCACGTCGCCCAGCATGGCGTAGGAGGCGGTGACGCCGCCGGTGGTCGGGTTGGTCAGCACCACGATGTAGGGCAGCCGCGCCTCGCGCAGCATCTGGATCGCGACGGTGGTGCGCGGCATCTGCATCAGCGAGAGGATGCCCTCCTGCATGCGCGCGCCGCCCGAGGCCGCGAACAGCACCAGCGGGGTCTTGCGCTCCACCGCGGTCTCGAATCCGCGCACGATCGCCTCGCCCGCCGCCATGCCGAGCGAGCCGCCCATGAACTCGAAGTCCTGCACCACCACGGTCGCGGGCGCGCCCTCGATGGCGCCGACGGCGACCCGGACCGCGTCGTTCATGCCGGTCTTGGCGCGGGCGTCACGCAGGCGGTCGGCGTAGCGCTTCTCGTCGCGGAACTTGAGCGGGTCGGCGGCGACCTCCGCCAGCGCGATCAGCTCGAAGCCCTCGTCCAGCGTGGCGGCGAGGCGCTGGGCGGAGCCCATGCGCAGGTGATGGCCGGAGCCCGGAATGACCCAGCCATTGGCCTCCACATCCTTGTGGAACACCAGCTGGCCGGTCTCCGGACACTTGATCCAGAGGTTCTCCGGCGTGGTGTCGCGCCGGGTCCAGAGGCTGTTGATCTTGGGGCGAACGACGTTGACGAGCCAGTTCATCGGGGCCTTGCGCCTCCCGTTCTCAGGTTCAGGCCGCAGCCCGGGCCGAACGCACGCCGGCGGCGAGCGCCGACACGAGGTCGGTGACCGCCGAAACCGTCTTTTCCGTGGCGCGCCCGTCCGCGTCCAGACTGCCGCGCACCGCGTCCACCAGCGCGGACCCCACCACGACGCCGTCCGCGCTCTTCGCGATCGCCGCCGCATGCTCCGCCGTCTTCACGCCGAAGCCCACCGCCACCGGCAGCGGCGTGTGCCGCTTGATGCGGCGGACCGCCCCGGCCACCACGTCGAAATCCGGCGTGGCGGAGCCCGTGACGCCCGCGATCGATACGTAATAGACGAAACCGGAGGTGTTGCGCAGCACGGCGGGAAGCCGCACGTCGTCGGTGGTCGGCGTCGCGAGCCGCACGAAGGCGAGACCGGCGGCGAGCGCCGGCAGGCACAGCTCCTCGTCCTCCTCGGGCGGCAGGTCCACCACGATCATGCCGTCCACGCCCGCGGCTTTGGCGTCGGCGAGGAAGCGCTCCACGCCATAGACGTAGATCGGGTTGTAATAGCCCATCAGGATCAGCGGCGTGGCGTCGTCGCCGGCGCGGAAGGCGCGCACGAGGTCGAGCGTGCTGGTCAGCGTCTCGCCTCCTTTCAGCGCGCGCAGGCCCGCGGCCTGGATCGCCGGGCCGTCCGCCATGGGGTCGGTGAAGGGCATGCCGAGCTCGATCACGTCGGCCCCCGCCCCCGGCAGCGCCTGCAGGATCTTCAGCGCCGTCCCATGGTCCGGATCGCCAGCCATGACGAAGGTCACGAGCGCCGCGCGGCCCTCAGCAATGGTCGCGGCGAAACGGGCGTCGATGCGAGTGCTCATGATGCCGCAAATCCTTGGCCGAAAGCCCCCTCACCCGCCGCTTCGCGGCGACCTCTCCCCGCGGGGAAGAGGTGGGAGACAGCGGCGAACGGCGCGCGGGCCTTCACCTCTCCCCGGCGGGGAGAGGTCGGCCCGCAGGGCCGGGTGAGGGGGAGCGACACGGAGGTCACAGGCTGGTCCCCAGAAGCTCGGCCATCTGCGGCACGTCCTTGTCGCCGCGACCGGAGAGGTTCAGCACCATCAGGTGGTCCCTCGGCAGCGCCGGCGCGCGCTCGATCACCTTGGCGAGGGCGTGGGCGCTTTCGAGCGCCGGGATGATGCCCTCAAGCTTCGACAGCGTCTGGAACGCGCTGACCGCCTCGTCGTCGGTGGCGGAGAGATAGGTCACGCGGCCGATGTCGTTCAGCCAGGAGTGCTCCGGCCCGATGCCGGGATAGTCGAGGCCGGCGGAGATGGAGTGGCCTTCCTCGATCTGGCCGTCCTTGTCCATCAGCAGATAGGTGCGGTTGCCGTGGAGCACGCCGGGGCGCCCGCCCGCGATCGAGGCGGCGTTCAGCTTGTCCAGCCCGTGGCCGGCGGCCTCGACTCCGAAAATCTCGACAGCGGAATCGTCGAGGAAGGGATGGAACAGGCCCATGGCGTTGGAGCCGCCGCCGACGCAGGCGTAGAGGCTGTCCGGCAGGCGGCCCTCCGCCTCCAGCATCTGGGCGCGGGTCTCGTCGCCGATGATCGACTGGAAGTCGCGCACCATGCCCGGATAGGGGTGCGGGCCCGCCACCGTGCCGATGCAGTAGAACGTGTCCGCCACATTGGTCACCCAGTCGCGCAGCGCCTCGTTCATGGCGTCCTTGAGCGTCTTCGCCCCGGACTGCACCGGCACCACGGTCGCGCCCAGCATCTTCATGCGGAACACGTTCGGCGCCTGCCGCGCCACGTCCACGGCGCCCATGAACACCACGCAGTCCAGCCCGAAGCGGGCGCAGAGCGTGGCGGTGGCGACGCCGTGCTGGCCGGCGCCGGTCTCGGCGATCACCCGCTTCTTGCCCATGCGGCGGGCGAGCAGGATCTGGCCGAGGACGTTGTTCACCTTGTGGGAGCCGGTGTGGTTCAGCTCCTCGCGCTTCAGGTAGATCTTGGCGCCGCCGAGGGTCTCCGTCAGCCGCTCGGCGAAGTAGAGCGGGCTCGGCCGGCCGATGTAGGTGGCGCGGTAGGCGGCCATTTCGGCGTGGAAAGCGGGGTCGTTGCGCGCCGCCTCGTATTCCCGCTCCAGATCGAGGATCAGGGGCATCAGCGTCTCGGCGACGAAGCGGCCGCCGTAGAGGCCGAAGCGGCCGCGGTCGTCGGGGCCCGTGCGGAAGGAGTTCGGCTTCGGCTGGTCGGTCACGGTGCGAAAACCCTGTTGCGCGGCGAAAGCGTCAGGCGCCGCGGACGGCGGCGACGAAAGCGCGGATGCGCTCCGGATCCTTGACGCCCGGAGCGCTTTCGACGCCCGAGGACACATCGACCGCCGGGGCGCGCACGACGGCCAGCGCCTGCGCCACGTTCTCCGGCGTGAGGCCACCGGAAAGCACGAAGCGGAGCTTGGGGTCAAGCCGATCCAGCAGGCGCCAGTCGAAGGCGACGCCGTTGCCGCCGGGCAGCGCCGCCCCCTTGGGCGGCCGGGCGTCGAACAGCACCCGGTCCACGACGGGCGCGTAGAGCGTCACCGCCGCGAGATCGTCCGGCCCCGACACCGGCAGCGCCTTCCACACCGCGAGCCCGTGACGGGCCTTCAGAGCCGCGGCGCGCTCGGGCGTCTCATGGCCGTGAAGCTGCAAAACGTCCGGCGCGACGTCTGCGACCGCCGCGTCGAGCGCGTCGTCGCCCATGTCCACGGTGAGCAGCACGACCCCCGCCCGCCCCCGCGCCCGGGCCGCGAGTTCGGCGGCGCGGGCGACGTCCACATGGCGCGGGCTTTTGGGAAAGGACACGAAGCCCACATGATCCGCGCCGGCGTCGAGCGCGGCGTCGAGCGTCGCGGCGTCGGACAATCCGCAGATCTTGATCTCAACCGCCATGACACGCCTCGCCTGCGGGCGCTTGACGCCCGGCCGGCGAGGCTTCGCACGTTCCGCCCCCGCCCCGCAACGGCGCGAGGACCCGAATCCAGCCGAAGCCCTGTCGCGCTTCGGCGATCTCCTGGCGACCGCTCGCCGGTCCTCGCGCGACCATCCGACGACGGCGCGTCATCCACATCTCATTTACACGATCTTGCATTGTTAAAATATATATATTCGACAAACTAAGTGTTGATTGCTATATCGGGACCAAGCGGCGCTGGACATTTCCAGCTGACCGAGACGTTCCCACCCTCCGGCGCATCGCGCCGCACTGGAGCCTTTCATGGCCGTGTTCACCCGCCGCGCCGCGCTCGCCCTCGGCTTCGCCCTGTCGACCTTCGCCCTGCCCGCCTCCGCCGCGGAGCCGGACACGATCCTCAACGCCACCTACGACATCGGCCGCGAGCTTTACGCCGACCTGAATAAGGCCTTCGTGGCCGAGTGGAAGGCGAAGACCGGCAAGGACATCACCGTCAACCAGAGCCACGCCGGCACCTCCAAGCAGGCCCGCTCCATCGTCGAGGGGCTCGAGGCCGACACCGTGACCTTCAACCAGGAGCTGGACGTGCAGTTTCTGGCGGACAAGGGCTTCGTCGCCGCCGACTGGAAGTCGAAGCTGCCGAACGACGCCTCGCCCTACTATTCGCTGCCCTCCTTCGTGGTGCGCGCCGGCAACCCGAAGAACGTCAAGAACTGGGACGACCTCGTCCGCGACGACGTGAAGGTGGTGTTCCCGAACCCGAAGACCTCCGGCAACGCCCGCTACACCTATCTCGCGGCCTACGCCTTCGCGCTGAAGACCTATGACGGCGACGAGGCCAAGGCCGACGCTTTCGTGAAGAAGCTGCTCTCCAACGTGCCGGTGTTCGACACCGGCGGCCGCGGCGCCACCACCACCTTCGTGGAGCGCGGCATCGGCGACGTGCTGGTGACCTTCGAGGCCGAGACCGCCGCCGTGAAGAAGGAGTATGGCTCCGAGAAGGTGGAGACCGTGACGCCGAAGGTGAGCCTGCTCGCCGACTTTCCCGTGGCGGTGGTCGACAAGGTGACGGCCAAGCGCGGCAGCGAGGCGCTGGCCAAGGGCTATCTCGAATGGCTCTACAGCCCGAAGGCGCAGGAGATCATCGCCGCCCACAACAACCGCCCGCGCGACCCGAAGGTGCTGGAGGCGACCAAGGCCCAGTTCCCGGCGGTGGAGCTGCTGAAGGTCGAGGACGTGTTCGGCGGCTGGAAGAAGGCGCAGGAGGTGCATTTCGCGGCCGACGGCAAGCTCGACAAGCTGTTCGTCGCGAAGTGACCCCCGTCCGGTCCCGGATCTGATCCGGGACCGTCGAGACCGCCTGCGGCCGTCGCCGGAAGCGACGGCCGTTCGGCCTGTGTGAGGCGACGTCGCGCTTACCTGCGCCGGGTGCGGCCCGAAGCGTCACGGCGGGCTCGCGATGTCGGGGCGTTTTCCCCTATAAGACGCTGCCTTCCGTTCCGTCGCGCCGACCGGCGCCGACGCGGCCCTTCGGGGCGACGTGTGTCACCGCGAGCCCGCATGCCTCATTCCATCCTTCCCGGCTTCCGGCTCGCGCTCGCCTGCACCCTGCTCTATCTCGGCCTGATCGTGCTGCTGCCGCTCGCCGCCCTGCTGTGGCAGGCCTCGGGCCTCGGCTTCGAGCGCTTCGTGGCGGTGACGACCTCCGAGCGGGCGCTCGCCGCCTTCCGCATCACCGTGCTCTGCGCCGCCGGCGCCACCGTGTTCAACGCGGTCTACGGGCTCGCGCTGGCCTGGGTGCTGGCGCGCTACGACTTCCCCGGCAAGCGCCTGCTGGACGCGCTTGTGGACGTGCCCTTCGCGCTTCCGACCGCTGTCGCCGGCGTGGCGCTGACCGCCCTGTTCGCCGCCAACGGCTGGTACGGCGCGGTGCTGGCGCCGCTCGGCGTCGAGGTGGCCTACACCCCGCTCGGCATCATGGCGGCCATGTCCTTCACGTCGATCCCCTTCGTCACCCGCTCGGTGCAGCCGGTGCTGGAGGATCTCTCCACCGAGGTGGAGGAAGCGGCCGAGACGCTGGGCGCAGGCCATTGGCGCATCTTCGTCAGCGTGGTGTTCCCGGCCATCTTTCCGGCCTTTCTCGCCGGCTGCAGCCTCGCCTTCGCGCGCTCGCTCGGCGAGTTCGGCGCGGTGATCTTCATCGCCGGCAACCAGCCGTTCCGCACCGAGATCGCGGCGCTGCTCACCTTCATCCGGCTGGAGGAGTACGACTACCAGGCCGCCGCCGGCATCGCGACGGTGATGCTCGCCGCCGCCTTCGTCATGCTGCTCGTGACCAACGCGATCCAGCTCTGGAGCCTGCGCTACCAGAGGGCCGGCCGATGAGCGCGTCGCGCCGCCGGGGCGTGGGCGACGCCGCCGCCTTCCGCATTCCGCTGATCCTGCTGGTGGTCGCGGTGGCGGGCCTGATCATCGTCGGGCCGCTGGCGGTGGTGTTCTACGAGGCGCTGAAGGTGGGGATCGGCGTCTATTTCTCCAACCTGTCGACCCCCGACACCCGCCACGCCATCTGGCTGACGGTGGCCACCGCGCTGGTCGCCGTGCCCATCAACACCGCCTTCGGCGTCGCGGCCGCCTGGGCGATCGCCAAGTTCGAGTTTCGGGGCAAGGGCCTTCTCACCGCGCTGGTGGAGCTGCCGTTCTCGATCTCGCCGATCGTGGCGGGCGTCGCCTATCTGTTCGTCTATGGCGCGCAAGGCTGGTTCGGGCCGGTGCTGGACTCGCTCGGCCTCAAGGTCATGTTCGCCTATCCGGCGATCGTGCTGGCGAGCCTGTTCGTGACCGCGCCATTCGTCGCCCGCGAGGTGCTGCCGCTGATGCAGGCGCAAGGGTCGTCGGAGGAGGAGGCGGCGCTGTCGCTCGGCGCCTCCGGCTGGCGCACGCTGTTCAGCGTCACACTGCCGAACATCCGCTGGGCGCTGCTCTACGGGGTGGCGCTCACCAACGCCCGCGTCATGGGCGAGTTCGGCGCGGTGTCCGTGGTGTCGGGCTCGATCCGGGGCGTCACCAACACCCTGCCGCTGCAGATCGAGCTGCTCTATCAGGACTACAACGCCGCCGGCGCCTTCGCCGCCGCCACCGTGCTGGTGGGCATCGCGCTGCTCACCATCGTGGCGAAGCTGATCGTGGAGCGTTTCGGCGAACGGGCCTGAAGCGCCCCCGTCTGGAACGAACCGCTTCGTCATGCCCGAGCTTGGTCATCGGGCATCCACGACTTGAACATCGAAGCTTTTGATGCGGTCAAAGTCGTGGATACCCGCCTCCGGCGGGCATGACGTGAGCTTAAATTGTCCGCTTGGGCCATTTGCAACCGAGCTCCGAGGACTCGTCCGGAACGAACCACGTCGCCATGCCCAAGCTTGATCATCGGGCATGGCGGCTTGATAACCCTCGGAATTGAGGAAGGAGCCTTTTCAGCCGCCCTCGCCCACCCGCGCCAGCCATTCGTCCTCGGTCAGGGTCTCGATTCCGAGCTCGGTCGCTTTCGCGAGCTTGGAGCCTGCACCGGGGCCGGCCACCACCAGATCGGTTTTCTTCGACACCGAACCCGCCACCTTGGCGCCGAGACGCTCCGCCATGGCCTTGGCCTCGTCGCGGGTCATGCGCTCCAGCGTTCCGGTGAAGACGACGGTCAGCCCCGCCACCGGCGTGTCGGTGGCGGTCGCCTCCATGGGCGCGGACGTCAGCTCCTTCAGCAGCGCGTCCAGCGCCGGATCGTTCTTCGGCTCCTGGAAAACGTCGACCACCGCATGGGCGACCACCGCGCCGACGCCGTCGATGTCGATCATCTCCCGCCAGGCCTCGTTGCCCTTGTCGCCCTTCACCGCCGGATCGGGCGGGATCGCGTCGCGGGCGGCGGCCCTCAGCGCCTCGATGGTCCCGTAATGGCGCAGCAGGCGCTTGGCGTTGATCTCGCCCACATGGCGCAGGCCGAGCCCGAACAGCACCCGGTTCACCGTGCGCGAGCGCGCGTCCTCGATGGCGGCGAACAGGTTGGCGACGGAGGTCTCACCCCAGCCCTCCCGGTTTTTCAGCCGGGTCAGGCGGCCGGGCTCGGCGTCGCGGGCCTGAAGCGTGAAGATGTCCGCGGGCTCGCGCACCTCGCCGCTCTCGTAGAACGCCTCGACCTGCTTCTCGCCCAGCCCCTCGATGTCCATGGCGTTGCGCGACACGAAATGGCGCAGCCGCTCCACGGCCTGCGCCCGGCAGATCAGCCCGCCGGTGCAGCGCCACACGACCTCGCCCTCGTCACGGGCGGCGTGACTGCCGCAGACCGGGCAGACCTTGGGGAACACGTACGCGTCGCCCCGGTCCGGCCGGTCCGGATCGACCACCTCCACCACCTGCGGGATGACGTCGCCGGCGCGCTGCACCACCACCGTGTCGCCCACGCGCACGTCCTTGCGGGCGATCTCGTCCTCGTTGTGGAGGGTCGCGTTCGACACCACGACGCCGCCGACCGTGACCGGGCGCAGCTTGGCGACCGGCGTCAGCGCGCCGGTGCGCCCGACCTGGATCTCGATCGCCTCCAGCACCGTGGTCGCCCGCTCGGCCGGGAACTTGTGGGCGATGGCCCAGCGGGGCGAACGGGAGACGAAGCCAAGCCGCCGCTGCAAAGCGAGGCTGTCCACCTTGTAGACCACGCCGTCGATGTCGTAGCCGAGCCGCGCGCGCTGCTCCTCGATCGCGTGGTAATGGGCGATCAGCGCCTCGGCGCCGTCGAACACGGCCATCAGCGGGTTGGTGGCGAAGCCCCACCCCGCCAGCCGCCGCACCATGGCGGTCTGGCTGTCCTCCGGCACGGCGCTGGCCTCGCCCCAGCCATAGGCGAAGAAGCGCAGCGGGCGGGTCTCCGTGACCTTCGGATCGAGCTGGCGAAGGCTGCCCGCCGCAGCGTTGCGCGGATTGGCGAACAGCGGCTTCTCCGCCGCCGCCTGCCGTTCGTTGAGCGACGCGAAATCCGCGTGCGCCATGTAGACCTCGCCGCGCACCTCGATCACGTCCGGCCAGTCGTCGCCTTTGAGGCGCTGGGGCACGTCGGCGATGGTGCGCAGGTTCGCGGTCACATCCTCGCCCACCGCGCCGTCGCCGCGGGTGGCGCCGCGCACGAGGCGGCCCTGCTCGTAGCGGAGCGACGCGGACAGGCCGTCGATCTTGGGCTCGGCGGCGATCGCGAGCGGCTCGTCCGCCTTCAGATCGAGGAAGCGGCGCACGCGGGCGATGAACTCCGCCACGTCCTCGTCGGAAAAGGCGTTGGAGAGCGAGAGCATCGGCACGGCGTGCCGCACCTTGGCGAAGGCCTCCGAGGGCGTGGCGCCGACGGTCCGCGTCGGGCTGTCCTCGGTGGCGAGCTCCGGAAACTCCGCCTCCAGCGCCTCCAGCCGCCGCCGCAGGGCGTCGTACTCGGCGTCGGTGACGGTCGGCGCGTCGTCCTGATAGTAGCGCCGGTCGTGGGCGCGGATCTCGTCCGCGAGGCGGGCGTGCTCGGCGGCCGCATCCGGCAGCGCCGGGAGCAACGCGCCGCCCTCGCCCGAGGCCGCTTTCGCCTTGCGCGCCATCACCCGGCTCCGTTCAGCAGGCGGGCGGCGGCGGCGCGGGCCTCGTCGGTGACGGAGGCGCCCGCCAGCATCCGGGCGATCTCCTCCCGCCGGGCGGGGGCGTCGAGCGGGGCGACGCGGGTCGCGACCCGCGCCTCGCCCTCGGCCTGCGCCTTGGAGATCAGCAGATGCTGGGTCGCCCGCGCCGCCACCTGCGGCGCATGGGTGACGGAGAGCACCTGAACGCTCTTCGCCAGCCGCGCCAGCCGCGCGCCGATGGCGTCCGCCACCGCGCCGCCGACCCCGGTGTCGATCTCGTCGAACACCAGCGTCGGGGCGGAGCCGCGATCGGCCAGCGCCACCTTCAGCGCCAGCATGAAGCGCGACAGCTCGCCGCCGGACGCGATCTTCGCCAAGGGCCCCGCACGCGTGCCCGGATTGGTCTGCACCCAGAACTCGACCCGATCGACGCCCTCCGGCCCGGCGGCGCCGTCGTCCGAGACGATCTCGGTGGCGAATCGCGCCCGCTCCAGCTTCAGGTCCGGCAGCTCCGCCATCACGGCGGCGTCGAGCGTTCCGGCGGTCGCGCGCCGCGCGGCGCTCAGCCGGGCCGCCGCGTCCGCATAGACCGCCTCCGCCTCCGCCGCCTCGCGGGTCAGCGCGGCGAGACGCTCCTCGCCGGCGTCCAGCGCCGCGAGATCGTTCAGGAAGCGTGCGGCGAGCGCGGCGAGGTCGTCCACCGGCGTGCCGTGCTTGCGGGAGGCGGCGCGCAGCGCGAACAGCCGCTCCTCGATCCGGTCCAGTTCGTTGCGGTCGAAGGCGGTGGCCTCCAGCGCGGTCTTGAGATGGGCCTCGCCCTCGTCCAGCGCCAGCAGCGCGGCGTCCAGCGCCTTGATCGCGGGCTCCACCAGCTCGGGCGACGCGGCCGAGCGGCGGTCGAGTCGACGGATGGCGTTGGCGATGGCGACCACGGGGGCCGAGCCGCCGGAGACGGCGTCATGGGCCTCGCGCAGGTCCTCGGCCGCCTTCTCCGCCCGCATCATGGTCGCGCGGCGGTCGGCGAGCAGCGCCTCCTCCCCCTTCTCGGGGGCGAGCGCCTGAAGCTCGTCGCTGGCGTGCCGGAGATAGTCGGCTTCCTTTCGCGCCGCCTCCACCCGGGCGGCGTGCTCCGCCAGCGCTTTCGCGGTCTCCCGCCGGCGACGCCACGCCTCCGTGACCGCCGCGGCCTCGACGTGGAGTCCGCCATAGAGATCGACCAGCGCCCGGTGGGCGGCCGGATCCACCAGCGCGCGGTCGTCGTGCTGGCCGTGGATCTCCACCAGCGTCGCGCCGAGCTGGCGCAGGGCGTTGGCGCTGACCGGCTGGTCGTTCACGAAGGCGCGCGTGCGCCCGTCCCGCGCCTGCACCCGGCGCAGGATCAGGTCGCCGTCGTCCGTGATGTCCTGATCGCGCAGGATGGCGCGGGCCGGATGATCGATCGCGAGATCGAACACCGCCGTCACCTGCCCCTGCGGCTGACCTTCGCGCACGAGTCCGCCGTCGCCGCGCCCGCCAAGGGCGAGCGACACCGAATCGAGCACGATGGATTTTCCGGCGCCGGTCTCACCGGTCATGACCGAAAGCCCGGCGCCGAAATCGACGTCGAGCCGGTCGATCAGGACGATGTCGCGGATCGAAAGCCGTGCGAGCACGGAGCCTCCCGCAGCACGGGCCTCTGCGGGCCGTCAGCCGCCCGCGACGCTCCGGAACGCCTTGCTGATCCAGGAGCTGGTGTTCTCCTGCCCCTGCGCCACGCCGCCCTGGTTCATCAGCGCGTAAGAGCGCTTGTACCACTCGCTGTCCGGGAAGTTGTGGCCGAGAATCGCGGCGGCGGTCTGCGCCTCGCCGGTGATGCCGAGCGCCAGATAGGACTCCACCAGACGGTGCAGCGCCTCTTCGATGTGGCGGGTCTGCTGATACTGGCTCACCACCACGCGGAAGCGGTTGATGGCGCCGGTGTAGTCCCGGCGGGCGAGATAGAATCGGCCCACCTGCATCTCCTTGCCGGCGAGCTGGTCGCGGGCGATGGAGAGGCGCTTCTTGGCTTCCGGCGCGTATTCGCTGGTCGGCCAGCGGCGCTGCACCTCGTCGAAGGCGGCGATGGCGCGCTGGGTGCGCTCCTGGTCGCGGCTGATGTCCGGCACCTGGTTGTAGTAGGACATGCCGACCAGATACTGGGCGTAGGCCGCGTCCGGGCTCGTGGGATAGAGCTGGACGTAGCGGTTGCCGGACGTGATGGCGTCCGTGTAGCTGCCGGCCCGGTAGTTGGCGAAGGTAGTCATCAGCGTCGCCTTGCGCGCCCACTCCGTATAGGGGTGCTGGCGGTCCACCTCGGCGAACTTCTTCTTGGCGGCGTCGTAGGAGCCGGCGTTCAGCTGCGCCAGACCCTCGTTGTAGAGCTTGTCGGCGGGCTCGTCCGGCGCGACCTCGTCCTTGTCGCCGCCGAAGGACGAACAGCCCGCCATCGGCAGCGCCACCGGCGCCAGCACCGCCAGCAGGAGCGCCATCCTCAGACCGCGCCCCGGCGCGAAGGACGGGTGGGAGGACATACGCAGCGCCATCGCTCGCCTCACAACTGTCAAAAGGGATTTCCCCGTTCCGCGCGGCCCGAGCGGCCCGCGCGCGGACGCCGAACCGGCGCCGCGTCGCCGTCTATAGCCGAAACGACGCGGCCGCGCCAAGGCGGGAGGAACGGTTCCGTCGCGATCGCGTCAATCGACGCGGGGACCGAAGGCCGCGACCGGCGACGGAGCGAAGCCCGCGGGCCGCAGCGAACGGGCCGCGCGCTCGCGCCGGGCGGGAGCCTGATCGGCCGTCACGACCTCATAAGCGGTCGGATCGGCCAGCAGAGCGCCCAGCACCGCGCCGTTCATGCGGTGACCGCCGCAGAACGAGCGGAAGCGGCCCTGCAGCGGCAGGCCGGACAGCGCCAGATCGCCCACCGCGTCCATGGCCTTGTGGCGCACGAACTCGTCGGGGAAGCGCAGGCCCTCGGGATTGAGCACCCGATCCTCACCGAGCACGATGGTGTTCTCGGTGGAGGAGCCGCGGGCGAAGCCGGCGGCCCACAGCCGCTCCACGTCCTTCAGGAAGCCGAAGGTGCGGGCGCCGGCGAGTTCGGCGCGGAAGCTCTGGGGCGTGACCTCGAGCCGCACCGCCTGCCGGCCGATCAGGTCGGACGGGAAGTCGATCTCGACGTCGAGATGGAAGCCGTGCGGCGCGGGCGCGAGTTCGGCGAAGCCGCGGCCGTGCTCGACGCGCATCGGCTTCACGATCTTCAGCACCTTGCGCGGGGCGGCGAGCGCGACCACGCCGACGCTGTCGATCGCGTCCACGAACGGACGCGCGGAGCCGTCGAGAATCGCCACTTCCGGCCCGTCGATGGCGACGCGGACATTGTCCACGCCCATGCCGCGCAGCGCGGCCATCAGGTGCTCGATGGTGGAGACGGTGGCGCCGGCGGCGTCGCCCAGAACGGTCTGCAGCTCGGTGCCGCCGACGAGGCGGTGGACGGCCGGGATCTCATGCTCGACGCCGTCCGCGTCGACGCGGACGAAGACAACGCCGGCGTCGGCGTCCGCCGGCTCCAGCGTGAGGGAGACCGGCGCCGCGGAATGAACGCCGATGCCCGTCAGGGTCACCGGGCCAGCGAGCGTGGTCTGCGTTGCGAACATCAAATCGTCCTTCACGGCTGTCGCCGCCTTCAGGGTCAGGCGGCGGGCGGCTCGGAGGACATGCGCCTCAGGCCGCGGCCAACAGTCCGGCCTGCGCCAGACTCATGTTTCGCATGCAACCTAAGTCTCGCCCCGGACAAGGCCAAATCAAGGTTCTTTTCGGATTGTAACAGAGCCAACCTTTTGGAATGAAAAAGAAATCCGGCGCCCCGAGGGGCGCCGGATCACGTCGGCCCGGAAGAGGCTCACCGGGCCGACGCTTGGCGGACGGCGCGCGGCGGAGCGCCGTCCGAGTCAGTTGGCCTGACGCCGCAGGAAGGCCGGGATCTCCAGCTGCTCGTCCTCGAGGCCGCGGGGATGCGCGGGGCTCGGCTGACGGCCGTGGGCGTCCAGACCGCCCTGGGCCGGGCGATAGGCGGGCGCCTGCGGGGCCGGCTGCGGACGACGCTGCTCGGGCGCGGGCATGC
>NZ_JBHTMX010000030.1:0-24738 GCF_042679725.1 Methylopila musalis | reverse complement strand
GGGCGGCCGCCTGGTCGCGGGCGCCGAGCCCGCGGGCGGCGAGGTCGTCCAGCGCCGCCTTCGCCTGCAGGTCGCGCAGGCCCGGCGTGTTGGGCGAGGACACGTTGATGACGAAGAAGGCGGCGTGGGCCGCGAAGGTCGCGACGCCGCGGGCGTAATCGGCCGCGCGGTCGGCGGCGTCCTTGTTCGCGCCCACGTTCACGGCCACCAGCCCCGGCCGCCCGGCGCGGCGCTCCAGCCGTTCGAGCGCGGCGGCGTGGCCGTCGTTGTTGAAGCCCATGCGGTTGATGACGCCGCGGTTCTCCCGCAGCCGGAACACCCGCGGCCGGGGATTGCCGGCCTGCGGCAGCGGCGTGATCGAGCCGATCTCCACGAAGCCGAAGCCTAGGCCGAGCATGGCGTCGGGCACCCGGGCGTCCTTGTCGAACCCGGCGGCGAGGCCGACCGGGTTCGGGAAATCGAGCCCGAAGGCGCGGGTCGCGAGGCGCGGGTCCGGCGCGGGCGGACGCGGCGGCGGGGCGATCTCCAGCGCCGTGATGGTGGCGCGGTGGGCGGTCTCCGCGTCGAGGGCGGCGAGGGCGCCGCGGATCAGCGGCCAGAACGGCTGGATCACGAGGCGTCTCCTGCGCCGAAGGCGTCCGGGAAGGCGTGGGCCCCGTCGGGCCCCAGCGGCAGCGGCGCGCTCCAGCGCACGGCGTCGAGCGTCAGCGGGGCGTAGAGATGGGGAAACAGCGCGCCGCCGCGAGACGGCTCCCAGCGCAGCGCCTCGCCCAGCGCCTCCGTCTCCACCGCCACCAGCAGCAGGCCGGTCCGGCCGGCGAAATGCTTCGCGGCGGTCTCGGGCGCCTGCGCGGCGGTGGAGAAATGGATGTAGCCGTCCGCCACGTCCACGGGGGCGCCGTCGAAGCGGCCGGCGCGCTCGGCCTGCGCCCAGGCGTCCGCATCCACGATCTTGTAGACCAGCGTCGAAGCCATCCGATCCTTCGTTCGTCTCGTAGGCGCCTCTGCGCGGAACGCATGCCTAGGCGCCGCGTTTCTGGCATGTGGCTCGCAAGCCGGCTTACGTCTCCACGGCGTTTGGAGCAAGAGCCGGCGGCGCGGCGCCGCAAACCCATGGACAAATTCGCCGTGAGGTACTAATTCCTAATCAGGCGCACATCTCGCGCCTTCCGGACAGCGGGAGACTTTCGATGCTCGGCCACGGACAGATCTGGTCCGCGATCGATGCTCTGGCGGCCAAGAACGGGCTGTCGGCGTCCGGTCTCGCCCGCAAGGCGGGGCTCGACCCGACCACCTTCAACCGCTCCAAGCGGGTGGCGGCGGACGGGCGTCCGCGCTGGCCCTCCACGGAGTCGCTCGCCAAGGCGCTGGACGCCACCGCGACCGATCTCGACAGCTTCATGGCGATCCTGACCGACGGCGCCCCCCGCCGCCGCCGGCACGTCCCCCTGATCGGCCTCGCGCAGGCGGGCGAGGGCGGCTATTTCGACGACGCCGGCCTGCCCACGGGCCAAGGCTGGGACGAGATCGAGTTTCCGGACGTGGACGGCGAAAGCGTCTACGCGCTCGAAATCCAGGGCGACAGTATGGAGCCGGTGTTCCGGGACGGCGACGTGGTGCTGGTGACGCCGGGCTCCGCGGTCCGCCGCGGCGACCGGGTGGTGGTGCGCACCACCGAGGGCGAGGTGCTGGCCAAGGAACTCGCCCGCAGCACCGCCAAACACGTTGAGCTGCGCTCCCTCAACCCCGCCCACCCCGACCGCTCCATCCCGACCGCCCAGGTGGCGTGGATGGCCCGCATCGTGTGGGCGAGCCAGTAAGGCGACGTCCGGGGGCGGTCGCGCTTGGCGTCCCGCGCCGGCGCCTCTCTTCCTTGTCCCGGCCTTGAGCCGGGACCCAGAAACGCTTGGGTTTTCAAAGTAAGCCGCGACGTCCGGGGCACTTTATCATCCCACGTCGGCGTTTATGGGTCCCGGCTCAAGGCCGGGACAAGGGAAGGGCGAGCCTCTTCCGGCACGGCGTGTTCTGGGTGGTTTGCGATCATCTTTACATCGCAGGCTTCTTTCCTTGTCCCGGCCTTGAGCCGGGACCCAGAACCGCTGAATTTTCAGAATAAGCCGCGACAGCCGGGACGCTTTGTTCCCGCACGTCAGCGTCTCTGGGTCCCGGCTCAAGGCCGGGACAAGAGAAGGGCGCGCGTCACTCCGCCGCCTGCTCGCGTTCCGTGATCAGCCGTTCCAGCGCCTCCAGCCGGTCGGCTTCCGCCGGCGGCTTGTCCCAGCGGATGCGGGCGACGCGGGGGAAGCGCATGGCGACGCCGGATTTGTGGCGGGCGGAGCGGGCGATGCCCTCGAAGGCGATCTCCAGCACGAGGCCGACGGTCTCGGTGTGCGTCACCTCGCGCACCGGGCCGAAGCGGTTGACGGTGTTCTTGCGCACGAAACGGTCAAGCTCCGCCAGCTCCTCGTCGGTGAAGCCGAAATAGGCCTTGCCGACGGGGGTCAGGCGCGGGCCGTCCGCGTCCTCGGTCCAGACCCCGAACGTGTAGTCCGAGTAGAACGACGAGCGTTTGCCGTGGCCGCGCTGGGCGTACATCAGCACCGCGTCCACGGTCATGGGATCGTGCTTCCACTTGAACCACAGGCCCTTGGGGCGGCCGACCACGTACGCGCTGTCGCGCCGCTTCACCATCAGCCCCTCGACGGCGCCCGCGTCCTGGCCGGCGCCGGCGGCCGCGGGGTCGAGCCGGGCGGCGGCGAGGCCGTCCCAGTCGTCGAAGGCGACCAGCGGCGACAGGTCCATGCGCGGATTGGCCTGCCCGGCCACGAAGGCCTCCAGCCTGCGGCGGCGCTCGTCGAAGGGCAGCTCCCGGAGGTCCTCGCCGTTCTCCGCCAGCAGGTCGTAGACGCGGATGTGGGCCGGGAACTCGGCGGTGAGCTTGGGCGTCACGCTTTTGCGGTTCAGCCGCTGCTGCAGCACGTTGAAGGTCTGCACCCGGCCGTCGCGCAGGATCAGCAGCTCCCCGTCCACCGCGCCGTCGAAGGTCAGCGCCTCGATCAGGTCGGGGAAGGCGGCGGAGACGTCCTCGCCCGAGCGGCTCCACAGCCGCGCCACATGGCGGCCGTCGGCGTCCCGGCCGGCGGAGGCCTGAACCCGGATGCCGTCCCACTTCCATTCGGCCGCGAACGCGGCCGGGTCGAAGGCGCGGAAGTCGGCGTCCTCCAGCGGGTGGGCCAGCATGGGCGGGCGGAACGGCGCCGGGTCGGTCGCGGCGGGGCGGGGGCCGGTTCCCTCCACCCAGGCGAACAGCGCCTCGTAAGGCGGCGCGAGGCCCGGCCAGACCTGCTCCACGTCGTCGGGCGCCACGTCCTCCCCAAGCGCCGCCACGGCGGTCTTGGCGAGCCGCGCGGAGGCGCCGATGCGCAGCGAGCCGGTGATGAGCTTGAGCAGGGCCCAGCGGCCGGTCTCGTCCAGCGCGTCGAGCCATTGGGCGAGCCGCCGGGGCAGGTCGAGCTTGGCGGTGGCTTCCAGCCCCTCGACGATCTCCGACAGCGGCGGCGTGCGGTTGGCGCGCTGGTCGCTCGGCCACATCAGCGCGACGGTCTCGGCCAGATCGCCGACGTAGTCGTAAGAGAGGCCGAACAGGACCGGATCGGCCCGCTCGGCGATCAGTCCGCGGATCAGCCCGGCCTTGGCGTGGCGGAAGCTGAGCGCGCCGGTGAGCGCGGCCAGCGCGTAGCCGCGCTCGGGGTCGGGCGTGTCGCGGAAATACTCCGTCATCAGCCGCAGCTTGGCGTTGCGGCGCGGCTCGTAGGACAGGCGGTCGAGCAGGAAGGCGAAGCGGTTCATGCGAGCCCTTGGGGCGGCGGGGCGGGGGCGCCCCACCGCTTCAGATGGGGCGCGCGGCCGCCGCCGGAAGGGCCTCGGCCCTCAGGCCGCCTGCTTCTTGTCGGCCGCCTTCTGGGCCTCGTAGTAGTAGTTGGCCTTCTTGCCGAACACGACCGAGCGCAGCAGGCGGCGCATGCGCTCGCTGCGGCGCAGCGGCTCCAGCGCCGAGCGCATGGCGGTGTAGGCGGCGACCTTCAGCCCGTCGAGCGCCGGCTTCCGGCCGGGCGCGGCCTGGGGGAGGCCCTTCTCGCGCAGCCACGCGTTCATGAAGATCAGCTTGTTGTGCCGCACCACCGCCTTGGAGCGCCAGGTGATGGCCATGGAGATCGAGTAGTCGTCGCCGGTGCGGACCCAGTGCGGCACCTGATAGGGCACGAACACGCCCTGACCGGGCTTCAGGTCGTAGACCTTGGCGCGCTCCTCGAAGCGGGGCTCGTAGGGCAGGTTGCGGTGCTTGGAGGGCGCGCTCTCCAGCGCCTCCTCCGACACCAGCGACCGGTCCTCGTTGTCGAACAGGTGGAAGAACTTCGGCCCGCGCAGCTGCACGAAGAAGTTGTCCTCGTTGTCGCAGTGGAACGGCGTCACCGAATTGGCCGAGGACACGAAGATGTAGCCCTCGATGTCCTTGAAGTTGGCGCCGTCCAGGCTGTCGAAGCCGAACTGCTTCGCGATCGAGCCGAGCGCCTGCTCCAGCATCTCCCGGTACTCCGGCACGCTCTCCACGCGCTTCAGCACGATCCACGCGCCGGCGGATTCGATCTTGGCCACCACCTCTTCCGGCGGCAGGTCGACCAGCGGCGTGGTCTCCGGCGCCTGGTTCGGCTGCAGCTTGCCGGAATTGTACTCGATGCGGTCCTTCTCCAGCTGCTTCGTCAGCTCGATCAGGCGCGGCAGCTGCAGCAGCGGATGGCCGGCGAGATCGTGCTCGATGGGGAAGTGGCGGAGCGGATAGCGCGTGGCGATGTCGTTCGCGGAGGCGCGAAGCGTAGCGGTCATCGTGAGGTTCCCTTCACGCGGTGATACAGCTTGCGAAGCGCGACATGGGCCTGGTCGCGGAAGCGTTCGGCGCGCACGGCCGCGGCGAGGTGAATCGTCGCGGGGCCCGGCCGTGTGGCGACCACCCAATCGGCGACGACGAGACGCTCGCGCCAGATGTGGTCGATCATAGGATGGTTGGCGACCGAGGTGGAGTCGACGCCGTCGATCTCCGGGTCCTCGATCATGCGGCGGGTGAGCTCGATGGTGAGCTGCACGCCGGGGGAGCAGCGGGCGAAGCCCTCGTCATAGGCCACCTTGTAGAACCAGGCGCGCCGCTGGCTGACGAGGATCAGGCCGCAGGCGATCGTCTGCTCGCCGACCCGAAGCTCCAGCACCCGCGCGCCGCCGGTCATGGCCCGCGCCAGCAGCATCTCCCGCACGAAGGCGAGCTGCTGCGGGTTGTCGCGCAGCGCGCTGCGGCGCTCGCCCTTCCAGCCGGAGGCCTCCAGCGCCACGAAGCGGTCGAAGGCTTCGGCCGCCTCCACGCCGCGGCTCTCCACGAAGGCCGCCGGCGCGTCGTCGGAGAGGCGGCGGAACTGGCGGCGCAGCTCCTTGAGCTTCTTGGACGACAGCGACTGGGTCAGGTAGGCCTCGGCCGACAGATCCGTCTCCAGCAGCGCGCGGGCGTGATGGTCGACGCGCGTCATCGCCCGGCCGGACGCGGCCAGCGCCGAGCGCAGCGCGGCGGCGGTCGGCCCGCTTTCCGGCAGGAAGCGGAACTGGAACAGGCGATGGCCGGAGGCCGCGAGGCCGCGGAACAGCGCGTCCGCCGCCTCCACCGGCCGGTCCCCGTCCATCAGCGGCAGGCCGAGCGCGCCGAAGAAGCCCCAATGGGTCGAGCTCCACAGCGTGAGGGGCGCCGGGGAGAGGCGGGGCTCCACGGCGGCCAGCGCCACCATGCGGCGGTCGCCGTCGGCGTCGGTGGCCCAGGCCGCCACGAAGCGCGTCTTCGAGAACGCCCCGCAGCGGCGGATGGCGGCGAGCGCGAAATCCGGCTCGCAGAACGGGTTGGGCTCCAAGGCGCGGGCCACCAGCGCGCGCCATTCGGGCAGGCGCGCCTCCATGGCGTCGGCGTCGAGCAGCTCCACCAGCGGCGCCTCGTCCGACGAGGCCGCGGCGACGGCGGCGGGAACGGGGGCTCCGAAGCCCGCGCCGTAGGGCAGCGCGACCGCGTCCGTCACGGCGTCGCCGGTCAGATGCTCCGGCCGGGGCGCGCCGCCGGACCCCCCGCCCCAGGGCAGCGCCCCGAGGCCGAGCCGGCGCCGCGTCACCACGAACAGGATCACGGACTCGATCGTTAGGGTGGCGGAGGTCGCCATGGCGGCGCCCATCACGCCGAAATGCGGGATCAGCGCGAAGGCGAGGCCGAGGTTGAGCAGGAAGGCGCCGCCATAGACCGCCGCGCAGATGTTCTGCTGGCCGAGCATGTTCAGCAGGCGCTCCAGCGGCCCGACGGTGGCGCGGGCGAGCAGGCCGATCGCGATCACGAACAGCAGCGGGTAGCCTTCGGTGAAGGCCTCGCCGAACAGCCACAGGATCGGCCAGCCGAGCGCGAGCAGCACCGCGCAGCCGAACAGCGAGGGCCAGAAGGTCCAGCGCGCGGCGTCGCGCACCATCTTCTCCAGCCGTTCGCGGTCGCCGGTGACGGAGTATTCCGTGAAGCGGTGCGCCACCGCCGCCGACACCGAGAACGACACGAAGGCGACCAGCGACATCACCTTCACCGCGGCGTAATAGACGCCCACATGGTGCGGCTCCACGAACACCGACAGCACCAGCACGTCGGTGTAGGCGAGCAGCAGGTAGAAGCCTTCGACCATGAAGATCGGCAGCGACACCTTCATCCAGCCGGACATGTCGTAGGCGCGGGGGCCGGCGGGCGCCTTGCGGGCGAGCCGGCGCTCCAGCATCACGAGCTGCGCCACGGCGGTGACCCAGGTGGCGATGATGGTGCCGGCCATGGCGGTGACGGCCGTCGCCTCGTAATGGGCGTAGCTCAGGATGCCGAGCAGCAGCAGGATCAGCAGCGGCCGCACCAGATAGGCGGGGGCCAGCGCCACGTCGATCCAGTTGTAGGACCGCGCGATGCCGTCCTGCACGTCGGTCAGCACGTACATGGGCACGCAGATCAGCGCGAGATAGAGCGGCACCACCGCCCAGTTGGCGAGATGGTCGCCGAACAGCCACAGGCCCAGAAGCCCGATCGCGGTGACGGTGGTGGCGAAGAAGATCGACAGCAGCCGGCTGCCCAGCAGGAAGCCCCGGAGCAGCGCCAGACGGCCGGCGTCGGCGTATTCGGGGATGAAGCGCTGGGGCGAGGAGGCGAGGCCGAGGCTGGTGACGCCGCCGAGCAGCAGCACCCAGGTCCAGACATAGACGTAGACGCCGTATTCGTTCTCGCCCATCCAGCGCGCGAGCAGGATCTGCGACGCGAAGGCGATGCCGGCGTTGCCGACCCGGAACAGGAACGCGCCGCCGGCGACCTTCTGGGCCACGGCGGTGTCGGAGCGGTCAGCCAGCAGCTTCTTCAGCCGCGCGGTGAGACGCGCCACCACGGAGGGAGCAGCGTCCGTCCGGTCGGACGACGCCTGATCGAACGGCGCGCTGGCGTCAGTCGGCATCTTGGTCATGTCCCATCCTGTCGGATTGGGGATGTAACCTGCGCGCCTTTAAAGATGGGTTCGGGAAGATCGTAAATGAAGAATGGCGTGAGCTTGAGCAAATCGCCCACGTCTTGGCGCGGAGCCTGAAACGCGAAGCGCGCGGCGGCGGGACGTTAAAGCCCCGCCGTCCGCGCGCGTGACGCGATCGTCCCTCACGCCGCCCGTTTGCGGGCGGCGGCGCCGATCAGCTCAGGAAGCCGGTGATCCAGAGCAACAGGATGATCGGGATCGGAATGCCGATCAGCCACAACAGTCCGCCCTTGAGCATCGAGGTCGCCTCCCAATCGTTGTCGTTCGATGGGGAAACGACGCGGGATAGGACTTGGTTCCCTCTCCCGCGCGTTCCGACGCCGGTTTTCAGCCCGCGCCGAGCGCCGCCGAGACGATCTCCTTCGCCTCCGACTGGATGCGCTGGAGATGCTCCTCGTCGATGAAGCTCTCGGCATAGATCTTGTAGACGTTCTCCGTGCCCGAGGGGCGGGCGGCGAACCAGCCGTTCTCGGTCGTCACCTTCACGCCGCCAAAGGCCGCGCCGTTGCCGGGCGCATGGGTGAGACGGTCGACGATTGGCTCGCCGGCGAGCGTGTCGCCGGGAATCTGGTCGGCGGAGAGCTTCTTCAGCACCGCCTTCTGCTCGGGCGTCGCGGCGGCGTCCACGCGGGCGTAGATCGGCGCGCCGATCTCCCTGGTCAGGTCGGCGTAAAGCTCGCCCGGATCCTTGCCGGTGATCGCGGTCATCTCGGCCGCGAGCAACGCGGGAATCAGGCCGTCCTTGTCGGTGGTCCAGACCTCGCCGGTCTTGCGCAGGAAGCTCGCGCCGGCGCTCTCCTCGCCCACGAAGCCGAGATCGCCCGCGATCAGCCCGTCCACGAACCATTTGAAGCCGACCGGGACCTCCATGACGCTGAGGCCGAGCTTCGCCGCCACCCGGTCGACGCTCGAGCTCGACACGATGGTCTTGCCGATGGCGGGCGTCCCCTTCCAGCCGGGCCGGTGCGTGTAGAGATAGGCGATCGAGGCGGTGAGGTAGTGGTTCGGGTTCATCAGCCCGGCGGTCGGGGTGACGATGCCGTGGCGGTCGGCGTCCGGGTCGTTGGCGAAGGCGATGTCGAACCGGTCCTTCAGCCCGATCAGCGGCGCCATGGCCCAGGGCGAGGAGCAGTCCATGCGCAGCTTGCCGTCCCAGTCCGCGGTCATGAAGCGGAAGGTCGGGTCCACCGTCTCGTTCACGACGGTGATGTCGAGCCGGTAGCGCTCCGCGATCGGCGCCCAGTAGGGCAGGCCCGCGCCGCCGAGCGGATCGACGCCGATGCGCAGGCCCGCCGCGCGGATCGCCTCCAGGTCGAGCACGTTCTCGAGATCGGCCACGTAAGGCGTGGTGAAGTCGTAGCGGCGCACGTTCGGCGCCTTCATCGCCCGCTGCAGCGGAATGCGCTTCACGTCCCGTAGCCCGTCCTCGATCAGGGCGTTGGCGGTCTTCTCCATCCAGCCGGTGACGTCGGTGTCCGCCGGGCCGCCGTTCGGCGGGTTGTATTTGAAGCCGCCGTCCTCCGCCGGGTTGTGCGACGGCGTGATGGCGATGCCGTCCGCGAAGCCCGCCGTCCGGCCCTTGTTGTAGGTGAGGATGGCGTGGCTGATGACGGGCGTCGGCGTGTAGCCGAGCGTCTCGTCGATCACCAGCTCCACGCCGTTGGCGGCGAACACCTCGACCGCGGTGGCGAAGGCGGCTTCCGACAGGGCGTGGGTGTCCTTGCCGAGGAACAGCGGCCCGTCGATCCCCGCCTTGGCGCGGTAGAGGCAGATCGCCTGCGCGATGGCGAGGATGTGGGTCTCGGTGAAGACGGAGTCGAAGGCGGTGCCGCGATGGCCCGAGGTGCCGAAGGCCACCCGCTGGGCCGGAACCGCCATGTCCGGGCGGCTGGTGAAATATTCGGTCAGCAGCCGGGGAATGTTCGTCAGGCGCGAAGGATCGGCCAGCTTGCCTGCGAACTCGCTCACGTCAGCCATGAAACTCTCCGGTTGAACCCGCAATCGCCGCTTGAGGACGCGCGGAGTATAGCGCGCCGCGCGGGCGGGTCAGCCGCCTCGGCGCCTGGCGCGCGCGGGGTTTTGAGGTCAGCGCTCCAGCACCAGGCGCTCGCGGGAGCTTTCCATCCGCGTCAGGCGGCTGAGAAAGCTCATGCCGAGCAGGTTGCCGTCCATCGCGCCGGGGGCCAGCACCACCGCCTGCACGTCGGCGACGCGGATGGAGCCGATGCGGATTTCGGGCGCCACCACCCGCCGGGCGCCCACCTGTCCGTTGGCGGTGGAGACCGTCAGGTCGAAGCGGTCGCCGCCGGAGATCAGCCCGAGATCGCGGCCGTATTCGTAGGAAAAGGCGACGACGGTCGCGCCGGTGTCCACCAGCATGGGCGCGCGCCGCCCGCCGATCATGGCCTCGGCGCGGAAATGGCCGTCCCGGTCGGCGTGGAGCGTGACCGTGCGGCCCGCGTCCCTCTCCGGCGTCACGGCCTTGGCGGACAACGGCGGCGGCGCCTCCGGCGCGACCGCGCGCTGAAGCAGCTGCGGCGCGACCGCCGCCGCCAGCACCACCACGCCCGCCGTCGCCAGAATTGCCCGCACGTCGCCCCCTCGAAACGCTCTTCGGGCGAGGGTGGCGCGCGGGACGTGACGGCGGGGTTAAGCGCCGTCCGTCCTCGCGCGTCAGGGTAAACGAGGCGTCAACGCCGGCCGGGCTCAGACGGCGTCGATCAGCCCGCGCCGTTCGAGCTCGGCGATCACCCGGTCGGCGAGGTCGTCCACGCTCGCGTCCACCGTCGGCAGCGTCAGCTCGGCCGCCTTCGGCGCCTCGTAGGGCGAGGACACGCCGGTGAAGTTCGGGATTTCGCCCGCCAGCGCCCGCTTGTAGAGCCCCTTGGGATCGCGCGCGATGCAGGTCTCGAGCGGCGTGTCCACGAACACCTCGATGAACTCGCCGTCGGCCACGAGGTCGCGCACCATGCGGCGCTCGGACTCGAAGGGTGAGATGAACGAGCACAGCGCGATCACGCCGGCGTCGGTGAATAGTTTCGCCACCTCGCCGATGCGGCGCACGTTCTCCACCCGGTCGGCGTCGGTGAAGCCGAGGTCCTTGTTCAGGCCGAAGCGCACGTTGTCGCCGTCGAGCAGCATGGTGTGCTGGCCCCGCGCCGCGAGCTTCGCCTCGACGAGGTTCGCGATGGTGGACTTGCCCGAGGCCGAGAGCCCCGTGAACCACACGATGGCGGGCGTCTGGTTCTTCAGCCGCGCCCGCGCCGTCCGGTCCACGGAGGAGGCGTGACGGTGGATGTTGGTGGCGCGGCGCAGGCCGTGCAGCACCATGCCGGCGCCGGCGGTGGCGTTGGTCTCGCGGTCGATGACGATGAACGCGCCGGTTTCGCGGTTGTCCGCGTAAGGGTCGAAGGCCACCGGCGCGCCGGTCTCCACATTGACCTCGGCGATCTCGTTGAGGCCAAGCGTCTTGGCCGCGAGCTTCTCCAGCGTGTTGACGTCGATCTTGTGCTTGAGCGTAGTCACCGTCGCCGGAACGGTGCGGGTCGCGAGCTTGATCAGGTAGGAGCGGCCGGGCAGCAGGCGCTCGTCCTGCATCCAGATCAGCCGCGCGGCGAACTGGTTGGAGACCTCGGGCCGCTCGGCCGGACGCGCCAGCAGGTCGCCGCGGGCGATGTCCACCTCGTCCTCGAGCGTCAGCGTCACGCTGTCGCCGGCGGAGGCGGAGGCCAGATCGCCGTCCATGGTGACGATGCGCGCCACCCGGCTGGTCTTGCCGGAGGCGGCCACGACCACCTCGTCGCCGGGGCGCACGGTCCCGCTCGCGATCGTGCCCGCGAAGCCGCGGAAGTCGAGGTTCGGCCGGTTCACCCACTGCACGGGGAAGCGGAACGGCTTCGCCGCCAGATCCGTCTCCACGTCGACGGTCTCGAGATGGGCGAGCAGGGTCGGGCCCCGGTGCCAGCCGAGGCGCGGGGAGGGGGAGGTCACGTTGTCGCCGTCGCGGGCGGACAGCGGGATCGGCGTGATGGTCTCGAAGCCGAGCGGCTCCGCGAAGGCGCGGTACTCCGCCTCGATCTCCTGGAAGCGGGCCTCGGAATAGTCGACCAGATCGATCTTGTTCACCGCCAGCACCACGTGGCGGATGCCGAGCAGCGAGCAGATGAAGCTGTGGCGCTTGGTCTGGGTCAGCACGCCCTTGCGGGCGTCGATCAGGATGACGGCGAGGTCGGCGTTGGAGGCGCCGGTCGCCATGTTGCGGGTGTACTGCTCGTGGCCGGGGGTGTCGGCGACGATGAAGGTGCGCTTCGCGGTCGCGAAATAGCGGTAGGCGACGTCGATGGTGATGCCCTGCTCGCGCTCGGCCTCCAGACCGTCCACCAGCAGCGCGAGGTCGATCGCTTCGCCGACGGTGCCGTGCTTGCGGCTGTCCTTTTCGAGCGCGGCGAGCTGGTCGTCGAACACCAGCTTGGTGTCGTAGAGCAGGCGGCCGATCAGCGTCGACTTGCCGTCGTCCACGGAGCCGCAGGTGAGGAAGCGCAGCAGCGTCTTTTCGGCGGCGGCGCCGGCCAGCTCCGCGGTGGTCAGGGGCGCGTGCATCAGAAGTACCCCTCGCGTTTCTTCTTCTCCATGGAGCCGGATTCGTCGCTGTCGATCAGGCGACCCTGGCGTTCGGAGGTGGTGGAGGCCAGCATCTCCGAGATGATGTCGTCGAGCGTCTCGGCGTCGCTGTCGATGGCGCCGGTCAGCGGGTAGCAGCCCAGCGTCCGGAAGCGCACCCGACGCAGCTCCGGGACCTCGTCGGGGTTCAGCGGCAGGCGCTCGTCGTCGCGCATGATCAGCGCTCCGTCGCGGCGCACCACCGGGCGCTCCTTGGCGAAATAGAGCGGCACCACGGGGATGTTCTCCGCCGCCACGTACTGCCACACGTCGAGTTCGGTCCAGTTCGACAGCGGGAACACGCGGATCGACTCGCCCGCCTTCACGCGGGTGTTGTAGAGCCGCCAGAGCTCCGGGCGCTGGTTGCGGGGGTCCCAGCCGTGATTGGCGGTGCGGAAGGAGAACACGCGCTCCTTGGCGCGGCTCTTCTCCTCGTCGCGCCGGGCGCCCCCGAAGGCCGCGTCGAAGCCGAACTTGTCGAGCGCCTGCCGCAGCCCTTCCGTCTTCATCACCTGGGTGTGCATGCTGGAGCCCGAGGCGACCGGCGACACGCCACGGCGCACGCCGTCCTCGTTCACGTGCACGATCAGGTCGAGGCCGAGCCGCCGGGCGGTCTCGTCGCGGAACTCGATCATCTCCCGGAACTTCCACGTGGTGTCCACGTGCAGCAGCGGGAACGGCGGCTTCGCCGGGTAGAACGCCTTCAGCGCGAGGTGAAGCATCACCGAGGAGTCCTTGCCGATCGAATAGAGCATGACCGGATTGCGGAACTCGGAGGCGACTTCGCGGATGATCTGGATCGACTCCGCCTCAAGGCGGCGGAGATGGCTCGACAGACCGTTGGACATGATTGCTCGTCCATATTCAACGAGATAATACTGTTATATCTCGCGAGTTACAGTCCGGAGGCGATAAACCTTTTGCGACCCAGCCGCAAGGGCGGTCGCCGCGCGGCCCGATCAGTCCGTCGTCCGGCCTGTGGGAAAAGCCCGTTTGTTGGGCGGGCCTCATCTTGCGGCGCCCGCATGGCGGCCCCATACTTCGAGTCGTCGTCAACGAACCGAAAGGAGGTGATCCAGTGTCTCATCATCATGATCAGCGCTTGGAGAGCGCCGCGACCTGCATCCCTGCTTCCGCTGGAATGCGCGCCTGACAGTAAGGCGGTCGCGGGTCTCGAAAGACCGCGCTGAATGATGGGAAGGGCCGTCCGTGAGGGCGGCCCTTCTGTGTTTCGGGCGACCTCCGGGGTTTCACGAGCGGTGACGCGCGCTTTCAGCGGCGCTACATCTGACGAAACAGGGAGCGGCCAAGAGAAGCCGCCCGAGGAGGAGCCCGCCGATGACCCGCTATCGCGACCTTCACGCCGCTTCGCTCGCCGACCGGGACGCCTTCTGGGGCGAGGCCGCCAAAGCCGTCGACTGGTTCGAGCCGCCGACCAGCGTGTTCGACGAAAGCCTCGGCGCCTATGGCCGCTGGTTTCCGGACGGCGTGGTCAACGCCTGCCACAACGCCCTTGATCGCCATGTGGCCGCCGGAATCGGCGACCGCACGGCGCTGATCTACGACAGCCCGGTCACCGGCGCGAAGCGGAGCTACACCTATCAGGCGCTGCGCGACGAGGTCTCCGCCTTCGCCGCCGTGCTGCAGGATTTCGGCGTCGTGAAGGGCGACCGCGTCGTGATCTACATGCCCATGATCCCCGAGGCGGTGGTCGGCATGTACGCCTGCGCCCGGCTCGGGGCGATCCATTCGGTGGTGTTCGGCGGTTTCGCGGCGAACGAACTCGCCAAGCGCATCGACGACGCCCGGCCGAAGGTGGTGCTCACCGCCTCCTGCGGCGTGGAGCCGAGCCGCAAGGTGGCCTACAAGCCGCTGCTCGATCAGGCGATAGCCGCCGCCGCCCACAAACCCGAGGCGGTGATCCTGCTGCAGCGCCCCGAGCTGGAGGCCGACCTCACGGCCGGCCGCGACCACGACTGGGCGACCCTGCGCGCGGCTTCGGAGGGCCGGACCACGGACTGCGCGCCCGTCGCCGCCACCGATCCGCTCTACATTCTCTATACCTCCGGCACGACCGGGACCCCGAAGGGCGTGGTGCGCGACACCGGCGGCTATCTGACCGCGCTCGCCTGGTCCATGACCGCGGTCTACGGCGTGAAGCCGGGCGAGGCCTTCTTCTGCGCTTCCGACATCGGCTGGGTCGTGGGGCACTCCTACATCGTCTACGCCCCGCTGCTGATCGGCGCGACCACGGTGCTCTATGAGGGCAAGCCGGTGGGCACGCCGGACGCGGGTGCCTTCTGGCGGGTGATCGACGACTATGACGTGGTGGCGCTGTTCACCGCGCCCACCGCCCTGCGCGCCATCCGCAAGGAAGACCCGGAGGGCCGGGAGGCGGCCCATTACGACCTCTCCAGCCTGCGCACGCTGTTCCTCGCCGGCGAGCGGGCGGACCCGCCCAGCATCGAATGGGCGGCCGAGCTGCTCGGCGTGCCGGTGATCGACAACTGCTGGCAGACCGAGACCGGCTGGCCGATCGTCGCCAACCCGGTCGGGATCGAGCGACTGCCGGTGAAGCTCGGCTCGCCGACCGTGCCCATGCCCGGCTACGACGTGCAGGTCGTGAGCGACGAGGGCCACCCCGCGAAGCCGGGCGAGCTTGGCAACATCGTCATCCGGCTGCCGCTGCCGCCCGGCTGCCTGCCCACGCTCTGGAACGCCGACGAGCGCTTCCGCGAGAGCTACCTCACGGGCTTCCCCGGCTATTACCAGACCTCCGACGCCGGCTACATGGACGAGGACGGCTATGTCTTCTTCATGGCCCGCACCGACGACATCATCAACGTCGCCGGCCACCGGCTCTCCACCGGCGGCATGGAGGAGGTGATCGCGAGCCATCCGGACGTGGCCGAATGCGCGGTGGTCGGCGTCGCCGACAAACTCAAGGGCCAGTCGCCCACCGGCTTCGTGGTGCTGAAGAGCGGCGTGGAGCGGTCGTCGGAGGAGATCGAGCGCGAGATCGTGCAACTGGTGCGCGACCGCATCGGCCCGGTGGCGGCGTTCAAGCTGGCGCTGACCGTGAAGCGCCTGCCCAAGACCCGCTCGGGCAAGATCCTGCGCGGCACCATCCAGAAGATCGCCGACGGCGAAAGCTGGACCATGCCCGCCACCATCGAAGACCCCGCCACCCTGGACGAGATCGGAGAGGTCATCGCCGCGCGGCGCTGACCTTAAGGCCAGATTGGCGGCACCGGCCACATTTGCCTAAGAATGCGGCGCCACAGAGTGCGATCTTTTGGCATGGTGCACTGCAAATAAGCGGGTGCTAGAGTGGTCCTCAGATCGATCCCCTCGATCACCACCTGAAACCCGCCGACCGCCACGTGCGTCGGCGGGTTCTTTTTTGGCGCCGCCCGCCATCGCCTCCCTTTGCGTCCGCGGAACACGCCCGCGCGCCGGCCGTTCTCCCCCAAACGTCACGGGATGGGAGCGGGCGCCATGGGCGAGCTTGTGCTGACCACGTTCGACTGGGTCCCCGAGCCGCCGCGCGGCTTCGTGCGCGACCTGCGCGTTCGCTGGGCCATGGAGGAGGCGGGGCTGCCCTACCGGGTGGCGACCACGCCGTTCGAGCCGCGCGACGCAGGCCATCTCGCTCGCCAGCCTTTCGGACAGGTTCCGTGGCTGACGGACGGCGACCGCGTGCTGTTCGAATCCGGCGCCATCCTGCTCCATCTCGGAGAGCTGAGCGACGTTCTGCTGCCCTCGGACCCGGCCGGCCGCGGCGACGCGATCCAGTGGGTCTTCGCCGCCCTGAACTCGGTGGAGGCCGCGTCGCTGCCCTGGAGCCTGTTCCGCTTCGCGGACGACGACGCCGACACGCCGGGCCGCCGCCACCTCGACGCCTTCCTCGCCCAGCGTCTCGATCACATGGAGCGGGCGCTCGGAGACCGCGACTGGCTCGCCGGCCGCTTCTCGGTCGCGGACATCCTGATGGCTGACGTGCTGCGGCTGGTGGAGCGCTTCGGCGGCCTCGACGAGCGCCCCGCCTGCCGGGCCTATGTAGCGCGCGCCACCGTCCGTCCGGCGTTCCGGAAAGCGCTCGCCGACCAGCTCGCGGGCTTCGCCGCGGCGGACGCGCGTCGGGCCGGCGGGGCCTGATCGGACCCGCGCCCTGCGACGTTCTGTCTTGACGCGCGCCGGATTGTGGCATACCAAATGCCACTAGCCTCCGGCGTCCGGGCCTTCACCCGCCCGACACGACGGAGCCGACGTCCACTGCGAGGCCTTGGAGGAGCAACGAACATCGTTCCGCAGGCGACCGCGCTTCACGGCCGATCGCCGAACGTCGCCCGCGCCTCACGGCGCGCCACCGAAGTCGTCCATCCATGCCGCATCCCGTCGATTACGAGCAGATCGTCGCCAGCGCCGGCGACGCCGTCGTGGTCTCCGACCCGGACGGCGCGATCACCGTGTGGAACCACGCGGCCGAGCGCATCTTCGGGTTCAGCGAGGCCGAGGCGCTTGGCCAGTCGCTGGATCTGATCACGCCGGAGCGGCACCGGGCGCGGCACTGGGCGGGTTACGCCAACACCATGCGCACGGGCGAGACCCGCTACGGCGCGGACGTGCTGAAGGTGCCCGCGCTGCACAAGGACGGCCGGAAGCTCTCGATCTCGTTCACCGTCGGGCTGCTGTTCGACGCGGCCCGCAACGTCGCCGGCGTGTCGGCGGTCATCCGGGACGAGACCGAGAACTGGAACGAGCAGATCGCGTTGCGCCGCCGCCTGGCGGAGCTGGAATCTCAGGTCGCCCGCGAAACGGCGAGTTGAACGCATACATTCCCGCCGCACAAAAAAACAAACGCGGCGCGGAATGAAGAAAAACAAGACATCCTTTTAAGGGAAGGAAGCCCATATGACCCAGCCGCTCGAAGGCATCAAGATCATCGACTTCACGCACGTGCAGGCTGGCCCGGCGTGCACGCAGCTTCTCGCCTGGTTCGGCGCGGACGTCATCAAGGTCGAGCGCCCCGGCGCCGGCGACGTCACCCGCTCGCAGCTCCGGCACATCGAAGACGCCGACGCGCTGTACTTCACGATGCTGAACTCCAACAAGCGCTCGCTGACGCTCGACACCAAGACCCCGGAAGGCAAGGAAGTCCTTGAGAAGCTGATCAAGGAATCCGACGTCATGGTCGAGAACTTCGGCCCCGGCGCGCTCGACCGCATGGGCTTCTCCTGGGCGCGCATTCAGGAGCTCAACCCGGGCATGATCCTCGCCTCGGTGAAGGGCTTCTCGGACGGTCACCACTATGAGGACCTGAAGGTCTACGAGAACGTGGCCCAGTGCGCCGGCGGCGCGGCCTCCACCACCGGCTTCTGGGACGGCCCCCCCACCGTGTCGGCCGCCGCTCTCGGCGACTCGAACACCGGCATGCATCTGGCGATCGGCATCCTCACGGCGCTGCATCAGAAGAACAAGACCGGCAAGGGCCAGAAGGTCGCCGTGTCCATGCAGGACTCGGTGCTCAACCTCTGCCGCGTCAAGCTGCGCGACCAGCAGCGCCTCGACGCCCTCGGCTACCTCGAGGAGTATCCGCAGTACCCGCATGGCGAGTTCTCGGACGTGGTTCCGCGCGGCGGCAACGCCGGCGGCGGCGGCCAGCCGGGCTGGGTGCTGAAGTGCAAGGGCTGGGAGACCGATCCCAACGCCTACATCTACTTCACCATCCAGGGCCACGCCTGGGCCCCGATCTGCAAGGCGCTCGGCAAGGAGGAGTGGATCGACGATCCGGCCTACAACACCGCCCGCGCCCGCCAGGACAAGATCATGGACATCTTCGCCACGATCGAGGACTGGCTGAAGGACAAGACCAAGTTCGAGGCGGTCGACATCCTGCGCAAGTTCGACATCCCGTGCTCGCCGGTGCTGTCCATGAAGGAGATCGCCGCCGACGAGTCGCTGCGCAAGAGCGGAACCGTGGTCGAGGTGGACCATCCGAAGCTCGGCAAGTACCTGACCGTCGGCAGCCCGATCAAGTTCTCGGACCTGAAGGTGGACGTGAAGGCCTCGCCGCTGCTCGGCGAGCACACGGACGAGGTTCTGAAGGACCTCGGCTACACCGACCAGCAGATCGAGAGGCTGCATCAGGCGCGCGCCGTCTGATCTTTCCCGGAAGCCCCCGACAGCCTTCCGAGATCCGTGGACGGCGCGCCCTCGTGGCGCGCCGTCTGCGTTTCGGGCGGTCTACGTCTTTCAAGGCCCAAGGAGGATCGCCGTGATCGATCCGCATCTCGCCGGCCGGCTCGACTTTCAGCACCGCCTGCCGGGCGCTCCGCCGCTTCCCCCCGGGCGCAACCTGCTCGGCCTGTTCGAGGAGCGCGACGCGGTGCTGCTCGTGCCGCCGCAGATCGACCCGCGCCGCCCGACGCCGCTGATGACGCTGTTTCACGGCGGCGGCGGCTCCGCCACCAAGATCCTGCCCATGATGGAGCGGCACGCGCTGGAGCGCGGCTTCCTGCTGCTCGCGCCCCAGTCGCTGTTCCCCACCTGGGACATCGTGATCGCCGGCAACGGCCCGGACCGGGAGCGGCTCGACCGGGCGCTCACCGAGGTCGCCTGCCGCTTCATGCTGGACCCGAGCCGCATGGCCTTCGCGGGCCATTCCGACGGCGGCAGCTACACGCTCTCGCTTGGGCTGACCAACGGCCACATCGTGACGCACATGATCGTGTCCTCCGCCGGCTTCATGTCGGTGCAGGCGCAGGCCGGCGCGCCACGCATCTTCCTGTCTCACGGGGTGAACGACGAGCAGATCCCCATCGACCGCAGCGCCCGCGTCCACGCCGCGCAGCTCCGGGAGGCGGGCTACGACCTCACCTATGTGGAGCACGACGGCCCCCACGCCTGGCGCGAGGACATGGCGGAGCAGGCGGCGGCGTTCTTCTGCGCGTGACCGGCCGGAACCATACGGCGTCTCCAGCGGTTCTATCCCTCGCCGCAGCGGGCGATCTTCGTCGTCGCCGCGGGACAGCATGGGAGACGCCAGATGCCTTATACGGTGATTTCTGAAGCTGAAGACGGCCCGGTAGCGACGACCGCGCCCTCCGTGATCGACGCCCTGTTCGTCGCGCAGTCCCTGTCCGGCGCCGGTCCGGCCGCGATCCGCATCGCCGCCGACGACGGCTGGGAGCTGACCATCGACGAACTGGAGGAGCTCGCCCGCGCCTGACGCCGCCCGTATGGCGAGGGATTGAAGCGCCGGCCGCCGGATTTCCGCGCGGCCGGCGGGGCGATCCGGGCTCATGACGCCCCACCTCGTTTCGCCCCACCCCGTTCTCCCGCGACCTTCGGATCGTCCCTTGCCGTCAAAGCTCCCGATCGACGCCGCCCAGGCCAGCGACCACGCCGGCCTCGTCCACGCCGACGACGACATCTTCTTCGCCGCGGTCAAGACGACCCGCATGCCGATGATCGTGACGGACCCGCAGAAGCCCGACAATCCGATCATCTTCGCCAATCCCGCCTTCCTGGAGATGACCGGCTATCTGCCGGAAGACCTCATCGGCTCGAACTGCCGCTTCCTGCAGGGGCCGGACACCGACCCGGAGACGGTGTCCGAGGTCCGCCGCGCCATCGCCGAGCGCCGCAACGTGGCGGTGGAGATCCTGAACTACCGCAAGGACGGATCGGCGTTCTGGAACGCGCTGTTCGTGAGCCCGGTCTACTCGAGGTCCGGAGAGCTGCTGTACTTCTTCGGCTCCCAGCTCGACGTGTCCCGGCGCCGCGACGCCGAGGACGCGCTGAGGCAGGCGCAGCGCATGGAGGCGCTGGGACAGCTCACCGGCGGCATCGCTCACGACTTCAACAACCTGCTGCAGGTGATCGTCGGCTATCTCGACGTGGTGGAGAACCGGGTCAAGGACAACGGCGACCCGCGCCTCGACCGGGCGCTGAACAACATGCGCACCGCCGCCGACCGGGCGACCACGCTGACCCAGCAGCTGCTCGCCTTCGCCCGCAAGCAGCGGCTCGACGCGCGGCCGGTCAACTTCAACAACATGATCGAGACCCTGACCGATCTCGCCCGCCGGACGCTGGGCGAACCGGTCGAGATCTCGACAACGCTCGCCCAGGACCTGAAGAACTGCCGGGTCGACCAGACCCAGGCGGAGCTCGCGCTGCTCAACATCTTCATCAACGCCCGCGACGCCATGCCCGACGGCGGCAGTCTGGTGATCGAGACCGAGAACCGCGTCATCGGCCCCGAGGACGTGTCGGTGTTCTCGCTGCCGAAGCCCGGCGCCTATGTGTGCGTGTCGGTCACCGACACCGGCTGCGGCATGGAGCCGGACGTGATGTCCAAGGTGATGGAGCCGTTCTTCACCACCAAGGACGAGGGCAAGGGCACCGGTCTCGGCCTGTCCATGGTCTACGGCTTCGTGCGCCAGACCGGAGGCGGCATGCGGCTCTACAGCGAGGTCGGCCACGGCACCACGGTGCGGCTGTTCTTCCCCGCGACCGACCAGACCGCGGCGCCGGAGCGGGCCGCGCCGCCCATGGCCATGGACCGCGCCGGAGGCGAGACGGTGCTGCTGGTGGAGGACCGGGCCGACGTGTCGGAGCTGGCGCGCTCGATCCTCGAGGACTTCGGCTACGAGGTCCATTCCGCCGCCAACGGCCGGGACGCGCTGGAGCTGATCGACGGAAGCACCCGTTTCGACCTGCTGTTCTCTGATCTGATCATGCCCGGCGGCATGAACGGCGTCATGCTCGCCCGCGAGGCCCGCAAGCGCCAGCCCCGGCTGAAGGTGCTGCTGACGACCGGCTACGCCGAGGCCTCGCTGGAGCGCCTCGACGTGGGCGGCCCGGAGTTCGAAATCATCAACAAGCCGTACCGCCGCTCCGACCTCGCCCGGCGGGTGCGGATGATCCTGGACGGGCCAACCGGCGTGACCTGACGCCGGCCGTCGCCGTCAGAGCCCGCGGGCGACCCAGCGGCCGGTCATCTCAACGCCGCGATCGAGATCGGCGGGGAAGTCCAGCTCGCCCCAGTCGAGCCCCTGAATCGACCGCACGCCCACATTGCCGTGGTAGCGGGCGATGCCGTCGATGGCGGAGAGGTACCAGCGCTTCAGCCCGTCCTCGTTGCGCAGCAGGCGCTCGATCTCGGCCACGAAGGCGCGGCCGCCCTCGGCGGTGAAGCGCAGGAAGCCGATGGACTCCCCCGTCACCAGATCGAGCGGCAGCGTCTTGCCGATGGCGAGCAGGCGGTCGTCTTGCGCCCGCACCTTCATGTCGTCGCTGTCGTAGTCGTCCTTGACGTCGATCGTGACGGTGATCGGGGCGGAGGGCGGGTCCGCCAGCACCCGCTCCACGATGGCGGGCTCGATCAGCGTGTCGCCGTTCAGGATCAGGAACGCGTCCGTCATCTCGTGGCGGGCGATCCAGCAGCTCGCCAGATTGTCGGCGAGCTCGAAGAACGGGTTGTGCGTGGTGCGCAGCCGCGTGCCCGGCAAGTCGATCCCCTCCAGCGTCGCCACCACCTTGTCGGCCTCGAAGCCGGTGACGACGACCACCTCGGTGACGCCCGAGGCGGCGAGCGCGCGCACCTGCCACTCCAGCAGGCTGCGCCCGGAGAAGGGCACCAGGCACTTCGGCGTCTCCGCCGTCAGCGGCAGCAGGCGCCGGCCCTGACCGGCGCTGAGGATGATGGCCTTCAACGCTCCGTCCCGCTCTCGCCGTCGACGATCTCGGTCTTCTCGATCGCGATGCCGAAGCCGGCGATGCCGACGAACTGGCGCTCATGGCCGGCGAGCAGCGCGATCTTGCGCACGCCGAGGTCGCGCAGGATCTGCGCGCCGACGCCGATCTCGCGCCAGCGGGCGCGGCGCTGCCGGGCGGACTGGTGCTTCTCCTCCGACGGGTCCACCGCGGCGGCGGCGCCCACGTCGGCGGCGTCGCGCAGCACGGCCGGGTCGCGGATCAGGATGAACACGCCGCGCTTGGTTTCGCCGAAGCGGGCGAGCGCGTTGTCGAGCCAGCCCTTGGAGGTGGCGGCGCCGCGCAGCAGGTCGGAGAGCAGGTGCTCGCGGTGGATGCGGCAGGGCGCGGCGCGGTCGCCCTTCACGTCGCCGACCGTGATCGCGAGGTGCTGGGTCTGCTCGAACGGCGTCTCGTAGATCGAGACGGTGGCGTCGAGGCCGTTGATGCGGCGCTCGAAGCTGTCCACGCGCTTGACGAAGGTCTCGCGCCGGGAGCGGAAGTCGATCAGGTCCTCGATCGAGACGATCTTCAGCCCGTGCTCGCGCGCGAAGGGAATGAGTTCGCCCATGCGCTTCACGGTGCCGTCGTCGTTGACGATCTCCGCCAGCACGCCGACCGGGGGAAGGCCCGCCAGCGCCGCGAGATCGACGCCCGCTTCGGTGTGGCCGGAGCGGGTGAGCACGCCGCCCTCGCGGGCGATGAGCGGGAAGATGTGGCCCGGCCGCAGGAAGTCGCCGCCGGTGGCGTTGTCGCTGGCGAGCGCGCGCACGGTGTTGGCCCGCTCCTCCGCCGAGATGCCGGTTGTGAGGCCGATCTTGTAGTCCACCGTCACCGTGAAGGCGGTGCGCATGGGGTCGCGGTTGTTGGCGACCATGGGCGCGAGGTTCAGCTCGTCGGCGCGGTCGGCGGTCATGGGCGCGCAGATGATGCCGCTGGTGTGGCGGATCATGAAGGCGAGCTTCTCCGGCGTCGCCTTGGAGGCCGCCATGATGAGGTCGCCCTCGTTCTCGCGGTCGGTGTCGTCCACCACCACGACCAGCTCGCCCGCGGCGATCGCCGCGATGGCGTCCTCAATGCTGTCGAGTTCCATCGGCCCATGCTTTCCGCTGCCGCGGCCGAAACCCATGGGGTCCGCCCGCACCGGGCTCGAATGCACCCGCGGCCGCGGAGCGGTCAAGGTTTTATCGGGCGGGGCCGTCCCGCCCGGGTCACGCCCCGCAGGCGGCGAGGGCCTCCTGCAGCACGCGGGTGTTGAACGGCTTCGTCACCACCTGGGTCGGCCCGCCCGCCGCCAGAGCCTCCGACGGCTGGAACTCGGAGCGGCCCGTGGCGAACACGATCGGCAGGCCCGGCCGCTCGGCCCTGAGCCACCCCGCCAGCTCCTCGCCGTCCATGTCCGGCAGGCCGAGATCGGTCAGGGCGATGTCGATCGGCGCGCCGTTCCGGGCGGCGGCCTGGGCTGCGGCGGCGTCGCGGGCCTCGATCACCTCGTAGCCGAGGGCGTCCAGCAGATCGGCGACCGCCATGGCGATCAGCGCGTCGTCCTCCACCAGCAGCACCCGGCGGCGGGGACGGGCGTCCGTGGCGGCGACGGGAACCGCCGCCGGCGGCGCCTCGTCCAGCAGGCGGCGCAGCGCCAGCGACAGCGCGTCCTTGCGGTAGGGCTTTTCGATCAGGTGGATGTCGGCGTCCACCCGGCCCTGATGCACCACCACGTCCTCGGCGTAGCCGGACATGAACAGCACCTTGAGGCTCGGCCGGGCCGCCTGCGCGGCGCGGGCGAACTCGGGCGGGCTCGGGGTTCCGGGCATCACCACGTCGGACAACAGCAGGTCGAAGCCGGCGCTCTCCGCCAGCACGCGGGCGCCCTCGGCGGTGGAGGCGGCCTCCGTGACCTCGTAGCCGAGCGAGCGCACCAGATCGGCCACCGCTCGGCGGACGGCGTCGTCGTCCTCCAGCACCAGAATGCGCTCGCCGCGTCCGCGCGCGTCCGCGGGCCGCGGCGCGGCCTGCTCCACGCGGCGGGTGGCGCTCGCCGGCAGGAACAGCCGCACCACGGCGCCGGCGCCGGGGGCGCTTTCAATCTCCATCCGCCCGTTTGACTGGGCGATGAAGCCCTGCACCTGCGGCAGGCCGAGGCCGGTGCCGCGCCCTTCCGGCTTGGTGGAGAAGAACGGCTCGTAGACCCGCGCCAGCACCTGCGGCGTCATGCCGACGCCGGTGTCCGACACCGCGATCTCGAGCCACAGGTCGTCCGGCGCGGACGGGTCGCGGCGGTTGCGGGTCTCGATCGTGAGCCGCCCGCCCTCGGGCATGGCGTCGCGAGCGTTGATGGCGAGGTTCAGCACGGCGTTTTCGAGCTGGGTCGGGTCGACCAGCACGGTCCAGCTCGGCTGGTCGCCGAGGATCGCCACCTCGATCCGCTCGCCGAGCGTGCGCGCCAGCATGTCGGACATACCGGAGACGAGGGCGAGCACGTCGACCCATTTGGGCGTCAGCGGCTGGCGGCGCGAGAAGGCGAGCAGCTGGCGGGTCAGCCGGGCGCCGCGTTCGGCGCCCGCGAGCGCGTGGCCGAGGCGCCGCTGCACCGCCGCCGGCAGACCGGCGGCCGCGGGGGTCGACAGATCGGCGGCGAGCAGCTCCAGATTGCCCTCCACCACCTGCAGCAGGTTGTTGAAATCGTGCGCCACGCCGC
>NZ_JBHTMX010000029.1:0-24884 GCF_042679725.1 Methylopila musalis | reverse complement strand
CGCCATCGAGGACGCCGCGACGCTTTCCCGGCTGATCGCCGAGGGCGGGCGCGATCCGCTCGGCGCCTATGAGGCCGCGCGGCTGATGCGGGTCGGCCGCCTGCCCGAGGCCTCGCGGCGGCAGGCGCGCATCGATCATCTGGGCGGGCTCGCCGCCACGGCGCGCAACCTCGCGCTTGCGGCGGCCCCGACCACCGCGCTGCTTCAGGGCCTCGACTGGCTCTACGGCTGGCGCGACGCCGCCTGAACGGCGGCGTCCGCTTCCCTCACGGGAAGCACTTGATCTCGGCTTCCGCCTGGGCGCGGCGCATGTTGGCGACGATGTCGTCGAACATGCCCGTGGTGCGGAACACCTCGGAGCTCTGGCCGGCGATCTTGTTCATGCGCAGGATGGTCTCGGCCTGCTCGTACTCGTCGTGCGGCAGGATCTCGGCGATGGTGTCGATCGAGCAGGCGCAGCGCTCCAGCGCCTGCCGGGTCTGCCCGTTCGCGGCCATGCAGCCGATGATGTAGTCGGTCTTCTCCACGGTGGAGTAGTCGCTTCCCACGCCCGCGACGGCCGGCGCGACGCCGACGAGAACGGAAGCTGCGAGGATCAGGGCGCGCGCGCTCACTTGCCGGCCTCCGCGTTCGTGACGCCGGTGAAGACGAGGCTCTCCGTCAGCAGCGGCGCCTGCGCGCCGTCGCGGGGGGTGACCGCCTTCAGGCTGTGGAGCCCGCCCGGCACGGCGTCCGAGAAGGTCAGTTCGTAAAAGCGGTCCGCGAAGCCCTTGAGCTGATCGCGCCGGGCGTCATGGGCGAACGGCTTCAGCGTCAGCTTCCAGCCGTCCACCGTCTTGCCGTCCACGTCGAGACGCGCCGGCTCCACCTGCCCGCCGCCGCTGATGGCGTCGCGGATGCGGTTGCGGATGTAATAAGGGCTGCCGCCGAGCACCTTCTGCATCTCGCGCACGTCCTGCTCCAGCAGGACGACGATCACCGGGTTGCCGTCCACGGAGAGCGACCCGAAGCTCTGGGCGCGCGCGCCGGAGAACAGATCGACCTTGGCCGTCTTCGCGCCGCCGTCCTCGGCCGTCACCACCACCCGCACGTCGTCCTGGAACGACGGCGCCAGCGCCGTGTCCGACGTGTCGCGCGCGAAGCGGTAGGAGATCGTGGCGCCCGGGGCGAGCGACTTGAGATCGCCGCCTTCGAACACGAGCTGCACCCCGGTCGGGGCGGCGCCTGCGGCGCTTGCGCCCAGCAGCCCGAGCGTGACGGCGCCGGCCGCGGCCAGCCGGCGAACGAAACTGATCATGACAACGCCTTCCTCACATCGGGCTTCTTCGGACGCGTCGCGCGTCCGCCCGCGGCTGCGGGCGGCCCTTTATGAAACCATTATGCAAAACTCGCCCGCCGCCGCCAAGCCGCCGGCGACGCGCAGGAGCTCGCCTCAGGCCTGATGGGGCGGCTGGTACATGAAGCCGCGCCCGCGCACGGTGACGATGAGGCGCCCGCCGTCGGTGAGGGCCTGCCCGAGCTTGTGGCGCAGATAGCCGATGTAGACGTCGACCACGTTCAGCGAGGCGCCGCCATGGCCGGCCCAGAGCGCGGCGAAGATGTCGGAGCGGGCGAGCGGCTCGCCGGCGTGGCGCATCAGCAGCGCGAGAAGGTCCACCTCGCGCTCGGTCAGCCGCGCGCAGCCCTCCGCCGTCTCGACGATGCGGGTTTCGAGGTCGAGGTCGAGCGGGCCGATCACCAGATGCCGCTGGTCGGCGCCGTCGTTCTCGCGGCGCATCGCCTGCACCTTCACGCGCGCCAGCAGCTCCTCGAAATCGAACGGCTTGACCAGATAGTCGTCGGCGCCGGCCATCAGGCCTTCGGTGCGCTCGGCGACGCTGGAGCGGGCGGACAGCATGATGATCGGCGCGCTCTGGCCCGCGGCCCGCAGCGCCTTGCACACCTCGATGCCCGAGCGGCCCGGCAGCATCACGTCCAGGATGATGGCGCAGAACGGCTTGCCGGACGCCACCGCGAGCGCGGATTCGCCGTCGCCCACCAGCTCCACGTCGTAGCTTTCCGCAGAGAAGCCCCGCCGCAGAACGGAGCCGATGTCGGCGTCGTCTTCCACGATGAGGATGGTCATGCTCGAACTCCCGATCATTCGTCTCAGGCCGCCAGATTGAGGGCGGGAAGCGTGATGGTCACCGTGGTGCCGGAGGCCCGCCCCGGCGCCGCGGTGCGGCTGTCGATGGCGATCGCGCCGCCGTGGCGCTCCACCACCCAGCGGGCGAGCGCGAGGCCGATGCCGAAGCCGGATCCCTCCCGCTCGGCGGCCGCGCCCCCGCGATAGAACCGCTCGAACACATGCGGAAGATCGCTTTCGGCGATGCCCGCCCCGTCGTCCGAGACGTTGAGTGTGACGACGCCCGCCGCCTCCGACGCCGTCAGCCGCACCAGGCCGCCATAGGCGGAGTGCCGCAGGGCGTTGGCGGCGAGGCCCTCGATCACCTGCCGCAGCCAGTCGGCGTCGGCCTCCACATAGACCTCTCCCACGCCGGGCTCGACCGCGAAGGTGACGCCGCGCTGGCGGGCCGCCGGCTCCACCGCCTCGCGGGCGTCGGAGACCAGCTCCGTCACCAGCACGGGCTCGAGCTCAAGCTCCAGCTGGCCGCTTTCCGAGCGGGCGACGCGCAGCAGGTCCTCGACCCGGCGATGCAGCCGCCGGGCGCGGGCGCGGATGGTGGTGAGCGCGGCCGTCAGATCCTCCGCGCCGCTCCGGGCGCGCAGCGTGACGTCGGCCTCGCCGAGAATGACGGTCAGGGGGGTGCGCAGCTCGTGGCTGACGTCGGTGAAGAAGCGCCGCCGCGCGCGGTCGATGCCCGACAGGCGCTCGTTGGCGGCGCGCAGCTCAACGGTGCGCTCGTCCACCATCTCCTGCAGCCGGGCCTGATCCGCCATCAGCTTCGCCTCGCGCCGCGCGAGCTGGGAGGCCATGCGGTTGAACCGCATCATGGCGAGGCTCAGCTCGTCATGGCCGTGGACCGGCAGGCGGGTGTCGGTGCGGCCGCGGGCGATCTCGCGGGCCGCGCGGGCCACCTGCGAGATGCGCGACACCAGCGGCCAGGCGAGCGTGCGGTAGAGCACGAAGGCCGCGATCAGCGAAAGCGAGACGGCGCCGATCGCGCCCGGCGCGAGCCGCGCGCGCAGCTGCGCCATAGCCTCCTGCGCCTCGCTGGCCTTCACCCGCTCCTCTTCGATCGCCGCGCTCAGCGCGGGGCCGAAGCCGGCGGCGAAGGTGTCCATGGCGCCGCGCAGGCGCTCCACATTGCCGGGCTGGCCCTCGCGGGCCTCCCGAATCGATTCCAGAGCCTGCCGGTCGAGGAACTCGAACCGGCCGCGCATCTGCGCCACCACACGGCTGCGGCTTGAGATCAGCGCCGCCTGCTGGGCGTCGCCGCTGCGCGCCACCGCGCGGGCGATCTCCTCGTCGAGGCGCACGAAGGTCTCCTGCACCCGCTTGCGCGGCAGCGACAGGCGGTCCGGCTGGCCCTTGGCCTCGGTGGTCTGCATGGCGATCAGCGCGTAGTCGCCGACCCGGCCGGAGGCGGCGGACAGCAGCTCCAGCCGCCGCTGGGCCGAGGCCAGCTCCTCCACGTAGTCGTCGGCGATGGCGAAGGTCCACGCGACGGCGAGGCCCGCGGCGGCGATGGCGAGCACCACCGTCGCGAGCAGAAGCGCCATGCGCACCCGGAGCGAACGCAGCGCGGCCGGACCCGAGGCGCGGGGAGCCGGTCGGCCCGCACGCTCCGCCGGACGCGCGTTCTGCGCGCCGGTTCGAGGTCCGCTGTCCACGCCCATGTCCGCCCGCGCGCTCACCTCTTGGCGCCGAGCGCCTTCCGCGCGTCCTGCACGGCGTCGAGGCACTCGTCGTATTCCGCCTCGCCCTTCTCGCGCTCGGCCACGCGCAGCGCGGTCTTGAGCTTTGCGGCCACGTCCGCGGGCGGGCTCTTGGCCTGCTCCGCCCGGATCAGGGCGATGCCCTCGTCGCATTTCGCCGCGTCCTCGGACGGGGCCGCCACGGCGCCCGCCGCCCAGAGCCCCGCGACCAGCGCGCCGCAGCCCAGCTTCACGATCATCATGCGTGTCATCCTCCGAACAACCGGCGCGTCTTGCGCGCGCGCGGTCCTAGAACTCCGTTACGGCTTGACCTTGAACGTGCCGGACATGCCGCGCTCTTCGAGCCCCTCGATCCACCACTTGAAGTTGCCGGGGCGGATGACGACGAACTCGATCCGGATCGCGCCCTCGTCATCCCATTCCAGATGATGGGGCGCGCCGGGACCGTGAATCTCGAGATGGTTGATCACGATCTGGTTGATCCAGATGTGGCGGAACAGTTCCGGCGAGAAGAACTTGTATTCCTTGCCGCCGTTCGAGACGATGTCGAGCTGGTAGGACTTGCCCGACTCCAGTTCGTAGTCCTTCTGGCTGACCGCGTAATCGTTGCCGTTCTTGTCGCCGAGCACGAGGTCCGGCAGCGTGGTCCGGTTCTTGGCGAGATCCGTCGCGCCGGCGGGCGCGGCCGCGAGGGCGAGGCCCGCCAGAGCCAGAACAGCCAGTCGCTTGAGCATGGTCGTCTCCACAATCGACGTCCGTGGTCGGACGCTTCCGGTTTGCGGCCGAAGTCCGTGGAAACGGCTCCGGCTCTTGATGTTGTGCTGAAGTCGTCGCGGGGTCGCGGTCGCCTGCGGCGAACGCCCCCACCTCCCGTTCGATGCGTGAAGACCGTCGCGCGCCGGCGACCGCTCCAACACGGGCGGCCCGACGGACGACTTGCACTCAACGAAAGACGGACATGATGAAACCCGCGCTCGACTTGCCGCGCGAGGTTAAAGACGCGGCCAAGCCGCGTCTACGTTTTAAGATATTATTCTTTTCTTATAATTTACGTCACCGGGCCGGCGATCCGAGCGCCGCGGCGCGCGCCTCACGGCCGCAGGTCCAGCGCGAGATCTGCCATTCCGGGTTTTCCTGCGACCATTCCACGATGGCCGGCACGGCGGCGGCCATGCACATGCGCGGATCGGTCGCCTCCACCGTCATGGCGATGCGCTCCTGATGGCAGGTTTCGGGCGACGCGGCGAGGCACACAAGCAGAACAAGATCCATGACACGGCTCCTGGCGCTAACGGCGGTCTGGACCGGCCTTGGACATCGCAAGCCGGAACGGACGGACCCCAACATTCAGAGTACGCTTATTATTTTGCGTCGCAACATTTTCATGTGGCGTCGCACCCATGCGGCTGGGGCCGAAGAGGGGTAAAATAGCGCCCTCTGCGGCATTTCGAGCCGCCCGGAAGAAGCGCTTGCCCGTTCGTGGGACGCTGACTAGGGTGCGCGCCGCATGTCCTTGCATGTCGCTATCCGGCCAACCGGTTCGGCACCCAACCGAACGCAGATGCAACGATAGCCTGGGGCATCGGTCGGCGGTCGCCACGTTCTGCGCGGCGGTCACCGGCGACACCATGGATTTAACCTGGGAGGATGCTTATGGCGAAGATCACCAAGACCCTGATCGGCGAGTCGCTGGTCGGCGACGGCAACGAAGTCGCTCACATCGACCTCATCATCGGCCCGCGCGGCTCGACCGCTGAGTCCGCTTTCGTGAACGCGCTCACCAACAACAAGGACGGCTTCACCTCGCTGCTCGCGGTCGTGACCCCGAACCTGCTGGCGAAGCCGAACACGATCCTGTTCAACAAGGTCACCATCAAGGACGCCCGTCAGGCCGTCCAGATGTTTGGCCCGGCCCAGTACGGCGTCGCCAAGGCGGTCGTGGACTCGGTCGCCGAAGGCGTGATCCCCGAGGACGAAGCCGACGACCTGTTCATCTCGGTCGGCGTGTTCATCCACTGGGAAGCGGCCGACGACGCCAAGATCCAGCAGTACAACTACGAAGCCACCAAGGAAGCCCTCAAGCGCGCCGTCACCGGCGAGCCGAAGGCCAAGGACGTCGTGGCTCAGGCCGCGACCGCGAAGCACCCCTTCGCCGCGAACTAGAGCGGAAACCACCCTGGACAGAACCCGCCTGCTGCTAAGCCGCAAGGCCTGTTCCAGCGGTTGGTCGCTCTGCTGACTGGTAAGTAATGGCAGACGGAGACGGCTCGAAGCGCAAGCTTCGGGCCGTTTCCTTTTTCCGAGGCGCCGGTGTCCAGTCGACGCCCCGGCCCTTCCGCGCGTATCGCGGACTTCGAAGCTCCCGCCGGGATCGGCCAGCGCTCGTCGCTTACGGAGCGACGGAGAGCCCCGCCCGCTTCCGCTCCGCCAGCAGCCCGAGATAGACCTGCGCCAGCGTCGCGCCGGCGAGCGCGGTGACGCCCGCGTGGTCGTAGGGCGGCGACACCTCCACGATGTCGAAGCCCTTCAGGTCGAGCGCGCCGAGCCGCCGGAGGCAGGAGATCGCGAAGGCGCTGGAGACGCCCCCGCAGACCGGCGTGCCGGTGCCCGGCGCGAAGGCCGGGTCGAGGCAGTCGATGTCGAACGAGACATAGACCGGCGTGTCCTCCACATGGCCGAGGATGCGGCTCGCGGTGGCGAGCGCCCCGAGCTCCTGCGCCGCCAGCCCGTCGAGGATGGCGAGGCCGTAATCCTGCGGCGCGTGGGTGCGGATGCCGATCTGGATCGAGCGTTCGGGCAGAATCAGGCCGTCGCGCACCGCGCGGGTGATCATGGTGCCGTGGTCGATGCGGCGGCCGTCGTCGTCCCAGGTGTCCTGATGGGCGTCGAACTGCACCAGCGCCACGGGTCGGCCGAGGCGCGCCACCAGCGCCTTCAGCACCGGATAGGTCAGGTAGTGGTCGCCGCCGAGCGTCACGAGATGCGCGCCCGTGGCGTAGCGCTCGGCCGCCTGATGCTCGATCGCGGCCGGCATCTCCTCCACCCGCCCGTAGTCGAGCGAGCAGTCGCCCGTGTCGGCCACGGCGAGGTCCTCGAAGATGTCGAAGCCGAACGGATAGGCCGGATCGCCCACATTGATGGTGGAGGCCTCGCGGATGGCGCGCGGGCCGAAGCGCGTGCCCGGCCGGTTCGAGACCGAGGTGTCGAGCGGCACGCCCCACACCGCCACATCCGCCCCCTGGGCGCTGCGCGCGTAAGGACGCCGCAGGAACGAGACCGCGCCGGCGTAGTTCGCCTCGATCGATTCGCCGAAGCGGCGGGTGGAATCGAGCGCGTCGTCGACGGGGCGCGGGCGAAGCGGGTCTGACGGCATGGCGGCTCTTGGCGGCTGGAGACGGGGCGGGTGCGCCAGCCTATCAGCCCGGACGCGGGGCGGAAGCCGCCCGCGCACATGGCCGGACGGGAAGCTTCTCGCGCCGCGCGCAAAAAAGCCTCTTGGCAGAATCGTTCGGGGCCTGTTATACGCGCGGCCTCCGGGGCGAAACGCCCACGGTCCTCGGTAGCTCAGCGGTAGAGCCCTCGACTGTTAATCGAGTTGTCGCAGGTTCGAATCCTGCCCGGGGAGCCAATTCGGCTCATGACCGCGAACGCGTCAGCGTCCGCCGTCGGCCCTCACAGCGTTCTCCCGGCACCTCATCGAGGCGCGGGAGGACGCTGAAGGCCCCTCCCGACACCCATCACGCTCCGCTTCGACATCGCCGCGCCCGCTCGCGCATGTCCGCGCCACAGATGCTTGCGGGCCGGGGCTAGGCCCCGCCCGCATCGCGCTCGATCCATCCGCTCAGCAGCGGCCGTAGACGTCCGCCATCTCCTTGCCCGGATGGCGGCGCGAGAACTCCTTCAGCAGCGTCTTGAACGCGAGGCGGCACTCCATGCCGGCCATGGGGTCGGCGGAGCGGATCACCGACAGCGAGCTCAGGCAGAGCTTCTCCTTGAGATCGTCTTCCGACAGCGCCGCGGGATCGAGCGCGCCGGACTGGCCGACCACCGACTTGCAGACGGACACGCTGCGCTGGCCGGTCTCCTCGGCCGCCGCCATGTGGGGCGCGGCCAGCATGAGCAGGGCGGTCGTCAAGATCAGGCGGGGCGTCATCGGCGGTCCTTGGGCTTCGGTCTTGTTGGCGCCGCGGCGTCGCGGGCGGGCGCCATCCCGTCCTGCTCCGCCCGACCCGTCAAGCCGACTTGCGGCGAAGCCCGCGCGGCCGCGGCGATTTTCGCTCCGCCCGCCGGGGGCGCCCCCTCGGCGGACGCGCGCTCCGCGCCATGTGTTGCGCTCGCTGAGGCGTCCGCCGGAGGTTCCGTTTCCCTTATGCCGTCTTCCCCTGAAGCTCCCGTCCTGCTCTGGTTCCGTGAGGATCTGCGGCTCGGGGACAATCCGGCGCTCGCCGCGGCGCTGGAGACCGGCCGGCCCGTCACCGCGCTCTACCTGTTCGACGACGCCAGCCCGGACCTGCGGCCGCTCGGCGCAGCGTCGAAATGGTGGCTGTCCTACTCCCTAAAGGCGCTCGCGGAGGACTGCGCGGCGCTCGGCCTGCCCTTCGCCCTGCGCCGGGGCGGAGCCGCGACCGCAATCCCCAAGGCCGCCAAGGACGCCGGCGCGGCGCAGTTGATCTGGAACCGGCGCTACGAGGCGGCGGAGGCCAAGCTCGACGACGAGGTTCAGGCGCGGCTCGAGCGCGCGGGCGTGGAGGTCGCGACCTTCAACGGCCGCCTGCTGCACGAGCCGTGGGAGGTCACGTCCAAGGCCGGAACGCCGCTGAAGGTGTTCTCGCCGTTCTGGCGCGCCTGTCAGGCCAAGGGCGAGCCGCCGCCGCCCCTGCCCCGCCCGACCAAGCGCGCCGTCGCCGCCGGCCCCGCGCTCGACGGGCTCGCGATCGACGATCTGGCGATGGAGCCGTCGACGCCCGACTGGGCAGGCGGCCTGCGCGACGCCTGGACGCCCGGCGAGGCCGGCGCGCGCGAGGCGGTGGCCGAGTTCATCGACGAGGGCCTGCGCGGCTACGCCCGCGACCGGGACCGGCCGGACCGGCCGTCCACTTCGCGCATGTCGCCGCATCTCCGCTTCGGCGAGGTCAGCCCCCGGCAGCTGTGGCACGCGGTGGAGGCGGCGAAGGCCGAAGGCGCGGCGCCGGGCCAGGACGTGGAGAAGTTCCGTTCCGAGCTTGGCTGGCGGGAGTTCTCCTATCACCTGCTGCATCAGCATCCGGACTTCGCCACCCGCAACGTGCAGCCGCGCTTCGACGCCTTTCCGTGGGCGAAGCCGGACCCGGAGCAGATGCGCGCCTGGCATAAGGGCCTCACCGGCTACCCGATCGTGGACGCGGGCATGCGCCAGCTCTGGACCACCGGCTGGATGCACAACCGGGTGCGGATGATCTGCGCCTCGTTCCTGATCAAGGACCTGCTGGTGGACTGGCGCGAGGGCGAGGCGTGGTTCTGGGACACGCTGGTGGACGCCGACCCCGCCAACAACGCCGCAAGCTGGCAATGGGTGGCGGGCTGCGGGGCGGACGCCGCGCCGTATTTCCGGGTGTTCAACCCGATTCTTCAGGGCGAAAAGTTCGATCCGGACGGCGTTTACGTCAAAACCTTCGTGCCCGAACTGAAGGATGTTCCCACCCGCTACGTGCACAAGCCGTGGGAGGCGACGGAGATCGAGCTTCGCGCAGCCGGCGTGACGCTCGGGCAGGACTATCCGCACCCGATCATCGACCACGCCCGAGCGCGGGACCGCGCGCTCGCCGCCTTCGACCGCCTGCCGCCGAGGGAGGCCTGAGAGCCTGTTTGGAAATGGCCGCGGCGGGCGATTTAAGCTCCCGTCATGCCCGGCGCAGCCGGGTGTCCATGACTTTTCGACGAGCATATCTTGGTCGTTCAAGTCGTGGATGCCCGATGACCAAGCTCGGGCATGACGTCAAACACGAATTTCCAAACAGTCTCTGCGCGTCAGCCGTTCGCGCGAGCGCGCCGCAATTTTGACGCGGCGCGGCGCGAAGGGAGCGCGCACGGCCGTCGTGTAAACGCCGACGAACGACCGCCCCTGTCGCCCGGACGCGACTGTCAGGCGCTCGTCTCTGTGGCAGAACAGACGGCGTAACGCGTCCCAGGCGAGACCGGCATTTGCGACACCGATCCGTTTCCCCGAAACTCGCGGTGGCGCTCGCGGGCGCGCTCGCTCTGGCGGGCTGCGCCGCCGACTGGCGCCGCCCCGCGCTCGGGATCGACACGCCCGGCGGCTGGAAGGACGGCGGATCGACCAAAGCCGTCTGGCCGGCCGTCGACTGGTGGCGGGGGTTCGGCTCGCCCGAGCTCGCCACGCTGATCGAGGCGGCGGAGCGCGAGAATCAGGACATCGGCGCCGCCAAGGCCCGCATCGAGCAGGCCGACGCGCAGGTGCGCGTGAACGGCGCGGCCCTCATCCCCCTGCTCACCGGCTCAGGCGACACGCAGCTTCAGCGCTCGGCCGGCAGCGGCCGGGTCGTCGGCGGGTTCCAGACCGCGCTTGCGGCGAGCTACGAACTGGATTTCTGGGGCAAGAACCGGGCGACGCTCCATTCCGCGCAAGCCTCCGCCGTCTCCGCCCGCTTCGCGGAGGAGGTGGTGGCGCTCGGCGTCGTCACCAGCGTCGCGAACACCTATTTCGCCCTGCTCGCCTCGCAGGAGCAGCTCTCCATCGCCCGCGGCAACGTGGCGAGCGCCCAGAAGGTGCTGGACGCCATTCAGGCCCGCCTCGACGTGGGCACCGCCAACGCGCTCGACCGCGCCCAGCAGCGCAGCGTGCTGGACCAGCAGAAGGCCACCATCCCGCAGATCGAGCAGGAGATCCGCACCAACGAGACGGCGCTCGCGCTCCTGCTCGGCCGTCCGCCGGTGCGGCTCGACGTCAAGGGCGGTCGGCTCGCGAACCTGCGCACGCCGCGGGTCGCGCCGGGCGTGCCGGCGGAGGTGCTGACGCGCCGTCCGGACGTGCGGCAGGCGGAGGCCGATCTCGCCGCCGCCGACTACGACGTCACCGCCGCCCGCGCCGCCTTCTTTCCGACCATCGACCTCACCGCGCAGGGCGGCTTCGAGAACGTGGCGCTGCGCACGCTGTTCGGCTCCCAGTCCGGCTTCTATTCGCTGGGCGCTGGACTGACCCAGCCGCTGCTGAACGCCGCGCTGCCGGGCCAGCTCGACCTCGCCAAGGGTCAGCACCGCGAGGCGCTGATGACCTACCGCAAGGCCGCCGTGCAGTCCTTCGTGGACGTGGAGAACGCGCTGGTCGCGACCCGAAAGACCGCCGAGCAGGAGCGGCTGCAGGGCGCCGCCGTGCGCAGCGCCCGCGAGGCCTACGACATCGCGCAGGCGCAGCTGCGCGAGGGCGCGGTGGACGTGACCACGGTGCTCGCCACGCAGCAGACGCTGTTCAGCGCGCAGGACAATCTGGTCAACGTGCGGCTTTCCCGCTTCCAGGCGGTGGTCTCGCTGTTCGAGGCGCTGGGCGGAGGCTGGGCCGCCTCGGGCCGGCCGGCCGGCGGCGACAGGCTGGTGCTCGCGCCCGCGCCGACGCCGCCCGCGGGGGCGGCGCGATGAAACGCGTCCTCCTCCTCATCCTCACAGCCGCCCTCGGCGTCGCGACCTACATCTACTGGCCGACGCTGACCGCATGGCTCGGCGGGACCGGCGAACAGCAGCAGCAGGTGCGCGGCGGCGGCCGTCGCGGCGGCTTCGGCGACCAGCCGATCCCCGTGATCGCGGAGCCGGCGAAGAGGCAGGACGTGCCGGTGACGCTGGACGGCGTCGGCTCGTTCCAGTCGCCCAACGCCGCGACCGTGCGGGCGCAGGTGGAAGGCGTGCTGCTGGAGGTGACCTATCGCGAGGGTCAGGACGTGAAGGCCGGCGACGTGCTGGCCCGCATCGACCCCGCCACCTATCAGGCCCAGTACGATCAGGCGGTGGCGCAGACCGCGCAGGTGGACGCCCAGCTCGCCAACGCCCGGCGCGACTATGAGCGCTACGCCCGGCTCGCCAAGAACGACTATGGCTCGCAGCAGCAGGCCGAGACCGCCAAGGCGCAGGTCGCCCAGTACGAGGCGCAGCTGCGCTACCAGCAGGCGCTCGCCGCGCAGGCCAAGACCACGCTCGACCGCACGGTGGTGCGCGCGCCGATCTCGGGCCGGGCCGGCGTGCGGCTGGTCGATCCCGGCAACTACGTCTCCGCCGGCGACACCACCGGCATCGTCTCCATCGCCCAGCTTCAGCCGATCTCGGCCACCTTCACCCTGCCCCAGCAGAACATCGCCGCGGTGACCCAGGCGCTGGCGCGCGGCGGCGCCCCCGCGATCGCGCTCGCCCCCGACGGCGCCACCCCGCTGGACGAGGGCGCGCTGGAGGTGATCGACAACCAGGTCGACCAGACCACCGGCACGGTGAAGCTCAAGGCGACCTTCCCCAACGCCGCGCTGACGCTGTGGCCGGGACAGTTCACCACGGTGCGGCTCACCGTCGACACGCTGAAGGGCGCCGTCACCGTGCCGGGCCCGGCCGTGCAGCAGGGGCCGGACGGGCCGTTCCTGTTCGTGATCGATCCGGACCGCACGGCGCGCCAGCGGCCGGTTGAGATCGCGCGGCAGACCGCCGAACTCGCCGTCATCGCCAAGGGGGTGGAGGCGGGCGAGCCGGTGGTCGTCACCGGCTTCACCCGGCTGCGCGACGGCTCCAAGGTGGCGACCGGCGCGTCCGGCGCCGGCGGCGAGGACCAGGACGCCGCGGAGACGCCCTGATGAGCGTCTCGGCCCCCTTCATCGCCCGGCCGGTCGCGACCACGCTGCTCGCGATCGCCGTGCTGCTGGCGGGCCTGCTCGGCTATTCCCGCCTGCCGGTGTCGTCGCTGCCGCAGGTGGACTTCCCCACCATTCAGGTCTCGACCCGCCTGCCGGGGGCCAATCCCCAAACCATGTCGTCGCTGGTGACGGCGCCGCTGGAGCGCCAGCTCGGGCAGATTCCGTCGCTGGAATCCATGACCTCCACCAGCTCGTTCGGGCGTAGCCAGATCACGCTCCGGTTCGATCTGGACCGGGACATCGACGGCGCCGCGCAGGACGTGCAGGCCGCCATCAACGCCGCGAACTCCACGCTGCCGCGCAACCTGCCCTACCCGCCGGTGTTCTCGAAGGTGAACCCGGCCAACACGCCGGTGCTCTCGATCGCGCTCACCTCCGACACGCTGCCCATGCGGCAGGTGTCGGACCTCGCGGACACGCTGGTGGCGCAGCGGCTGGCGGAGGTGGCGGGCGTCGGCCGGGTGGCGATCGGCGGCGGCGTGAAGCCCGCGATCCGCATCCAGGCCGACATCGCCCGCCTCGCCTCCTACGGCCTGACGCTGGAGACGCTGCGCTCCGCCGTCACCGCCGCCAACACCTCCGGGCCAAAGGGCTCCGTCAACGGCCCGGCGCAGGCCTTCACCATCTCGGCCAACGACCAGATCGAGCGGGTCGAAGTCTACCGCGACCTGATCGTCGCCATGCGCGAGGGCGCGCCGGTGCGGCTGCGCGATGTGGCCGAGGTGACGGACGGACTCGAGGACACCAACGTGGCGGCGAGCTTCAACGGCCGCCCCGCCATCGTGGTGGAGGTGTTGCGGCAGCCGGGCGCCAACACCGTCGAGACCGTGGAGCAGCTGCGCCGGGCGCTGCCGGCGCTCCAGCGCGCCATGCCGGCCGGCGTCGACCTCCATGTGGTGGACGACCGCACCGACACCATCCGCGCCTCGATCCACGAGGTGGAGATCACGCTGGCGCTCTCGGTCGGGCTGATCGTGCTGGTGGTGCTGCTGTTCCTGCGCACGCTGCGCGCCACGCTGATCGCGGGCGTAGCGCTGCCGCTGTCGCTGATCGCGAGCTTCGCGGTGATGTGGGCCATGGGCTTCTCGCTCGACAACCTGTCGCTGATGGCGCTGGTGGTGGGCGCGGGCTTCGTGGTCGACGACGCCATCGTCATGATCGAGAACGTGGCCCGCCACATCGAGGAGGGCGCCTCGCCGCTGAAAGCCGCCTATGACGGCGCGCGGGAGATCGGCTTCACCATCGTCTCGCTCACCGCCTCGCTGGTGGCGGTGTTCATCCCGCTGCTGTTCATGGGCGGGCTGATCGGCCGGCTGTTCCGGGAGTTCGCGGCCACCCTCACCATCGCGGTGGTGGTGTCCATGGTGATCTCGCTGACGCTGACGCCCATGATGTGCGCCCGGCTGCTGAAGGCGCCGCGGGCGGACGCGAAGCCCTCCGCGCTGTCCCGCGCCGCGGAGCGCGCCACCGACGGGCTGGTGGCGGGCTATCGGCGCAGCCTGCTGGTGGTGCTGCGCCACAAGGGGCTGACGCTCGGCCTCACCCTCGCCACCCTCGCCGCCACCGGCTGGCTCTATCTGATCGCGCCGAAGGGCTTCATGCCCGAGCAGGACGTGGGGCTCATCACCGCCACGGTCGAGGCCGCGCAGGACGTGTCGTTCGAGGAGCTGAAGCGCCTCGACGCCAAGGTGACGGCCGTGGCGCAGGCGGACCCGGACGTGCGCGCGGTGGTCTCGGTGCTCGGCGTCGGGGAGCAGACCCCGACCCCGAACGCCGGCCGGCTCTCGATCGTGCTCAAACCCCATGACGAGCGCGACGCCGACGCCGACGCCGTGATCGCGCGGCTGCGGCGGGCGGTGGACGGCGTTCCCGGCGTCTCGGTCGCCTTCCAGGCGGCGCAGGAGCTTCAGATCAGCGCCCGCGCCTCCCGCGGCCGCTATCAGTACACGCTGACCGACTCCAACGCCGCGGAGCTCGCCCGCGAGGCGGCGCGGCTGGTCGCGCGGCTTCAGGCCGCCCCCGTGCTGCGCAACGTGGGCTCGGACGCGCGCCCCGGCGGCCTTCAGGCGCGGGTGGCCATCGACCGGCTGGAGGCGGGACGGCTCGGCGTGACCGCCCAGTCGGTGGCCGACGCGCTGAACGACGCCTTCGGCCAGCGGCAGATCTCCACCATCTACGGCCAGTCCAACCAGTACCGCGTCATCCTCGAGGCCGCGCCCGCGCAGCAGAAGGACCCGGCCGCGATCGGCCGGCTCTATGTCTCCTCGAGCGACGGCGTCGCGGTGCCCTTGGCCTCCGTCGCGCGCGTCACGCTGGAGCCGGCCGACCTGATCGTCTCCAATCAGGAGCAGTTCCCGGCGGTCACCCTGTCCTTCGATCTGGCGGAGGGCGCTTCGCTCAGCGACGCGGTGGCCGCGATCGCAGCGGCGGAGGCGGAGATCGGCCTGTCGTCCTCCATCGTCGGCGCCTTTTCGGGCGACGCGGCGGAGTTCGCCCAGTCGCTCGCCGGCCAGCCGTGGCTGGTGCTCGCGGCGGTGATCGCGATCTACATCGTGCTCGGCGTGCTCTACGAGAGCTTCATCCACCCGCTGACCATCCTCTCCACCCTGCCCTCGGCCGGCGTCGGCGCGCTGATCGCGCTGGAGCTGTTCGGACTGGAGCTGTCGATCGTGGCGCTGATCGGCGTCATCCTGCTGATGGGCATCGTGAAGAAGAACGCGATCATGATGATCGACTTCGCGCTGGAGGCGGAGCGCGTCCGGGGGCTCTCGCCGGAGGAGTCGATCGTGGAGGCGGCGGCGCTGCGCTTCCGGCCGATCATGATGACGACGCTGGCCGCCCTGCTCGGCGCCCTGCCGCTGGCGCTCGCCACCGGCCCCGGCGCGGAGCTGCGGGTTCCGCTCGGCGTCACCATCATCGGCGGCCTGCTGCTCAGCCAGCTGCTGACGCTCTACACCACGCCGGTGGTCTATCTCGCTATGGAGCGCCTGCGCCTCATGGCGACCGGCGCGCGCGCCCGCCCGGCCCCGGAGCCCGCGGAATGAGCGCGGCCGGGACGGGCGAAGGCCACGGGCCGTCCGCGCCCCCTCGACCGGCCCTGCGGGCCGACCTCTCCCCGCCGGGAAGAGGTGAAGATCCCCGCCGTGCTGTCCTTGGGTCTCTTGCGGACTCCCGCGGGGCGGCCCGATGACGTCGTTCTCCTCGCCCTTCATCCTGCGGCCCGTGGGGACCACGCTGCTCGCGATCGCGCTGCTGCTGGTGGGCTTCGCGGCCTATCTGCGCCTGCCGGTGGCGAGCCTGCCGAACGTGGAGTTCCCGGTCATCTTCGTCAGCGCCAGCCGTCCCGGCGCGGACCCCGCCTCCATGGCCGCCACCGTCGCCGCCCCGCTGGAACGCTCGCTCGGCGCGATCGCGGGGGTGAGCGAACTGACGTCGGTGTCGTCGCTCGGCTCGACCCGCATCGCGGTGCAGTTCGATCTCGACCGCAACATCGACGACGCCGCGCGCGACGTGCAGGCGGCGCTGAACGCGGCCGCCTCCGATCTGCCGTCGGACGTGCCGAACCTGCCCACCTTCCGCAAGATCAATCCCTCCGCCGCGCCGGTGATGTCGCTGGCGCTGACCTCCGACACGCTGCCTGCGACCCGCATCTACGACGCGGCGGACACGGTGCTGGTGCAGCGCCTGAGCCAGGTGGCGGGCGTGGGCGAGGTCAACGTGGCGGGCGCCGAGCAGCCGGCGGTGCGGGTGCGGCTCGATCCTGCGCGGCTCGCCGCCATGGGCCTGTCGCTGGACGGGGTGCGCGCCGCCATCTCCGACGCCAACGTGCTGCAGCCGGTCGGCGCGCTGGAGGGCGACCGGCGCTCGGTCGCCATCGCCTTCAACGGCGAGCTCGGCGGCGATCCGGCGGCCTATCGCGACATCGTGCTGCGCGCCCAGAACGGCGCGACCGTGCGGCTGGGGGACGTGGCCGAGATCGCGGAAGGCGCCCGCAACGCGCTCTCCGCCGCGTGGTTCAACGGCAAGCCGGCCGTGCTGGTGAACGTGACCAAGCAGCCGGACGCCAACGTCATCAAGACCGTGGACGGCGTGAAGGCCGTGCTGCCCGATCTGTCGCGCTGGATGCCCGCGGGCGTGGACGTCACCGTGCTCGCGGACCGCACCGCCACCATCCGCGCCAGCGTCGCCGACATGCAGCTCACGCTGCTGCTGTCGATCGCGCTGGTGATGCTGGTGGTGTTCGTGTTCCTGAAGCGCCCGGCCGCCACCTTCGCCGCCGGCGTCACCGTGCCGCTGGCGCTGGCGGGCGCCTTCGCCGGCATGTGGGTGTTCGGCTTCTCCATCGACAACCTGTCGCTGATGGCGCTCGCGGTCGCGGTCGGCTTCGTGGTCGACGACGCCATCGTCATGATCGAGAACGCCGCCCGCAACATGGAGAAGGGCCATCCGCCGCTTCAGGCGGCGCTAATCGGCGCGAAGGAGATCGCCTTCACGGTGATCTCGATCTCGCTGTCGCTGATCGCGGCCTTCGCGCCGCTGCTGTTCCTGCACGGGCTCGCGGGGCGGCTGTTCTACGAGTTCTCCATGACGCTGATCTTCGCGATCGCCGTCTCCACGCTGGTGTCGCTCACCGTCACGCCGATGATCTGCGCGAGGCTGCTGAAGCCGGAAAAGGCGACCGCGACGCCGGGCCTCATGGCGCGGATCGCCTCGGCCTACGGCCGCTCCCTCGCCGTCGCCATGAAGGCGCCCTGGGCCATGGCGCTGCTCGTGGTCGCCGCCGTCGGCTGGTCGGCCCATCTCTACACGGTCACGCCCAAGGGCTTCTTCCCGCAGGACGACGTCGGCATGCTGCAGGCCATGACGCAGGCCTCGCCGGACATCTCGTTCGAGGCGCTGTCGGCGCTGCAGATGCGCGCCGCCGACCTCATCGCCGCCGATCCGGCGGTGGAGTCGGTCGCGCCCTCGGTCGGCGGCGGCCGGGGCTCGGCCAACACCGGGCGCATCCAGATCACCCTGAAGCCCCTGTCGGAGCGCCCGCCGGCGGCGGAGGTGATCGAGCGCCTGCGCCGGCCGCTCGCCCAGATCCCCGGTCTTCGGGTGTTCCTGACAGCGCAGCAGGAGATCCGCGCCGGCGCCCGCGAGGGACGCTCCCAGTACCAGTTCACGCTCTGGAGCGCGGATCTCGCGCTGCTGCAGGAGACCGCGCCGCGCGTCACCCAGCGCCTGCAGGCGATCCCGGGCCTGCGCGACGTCGCCACCGACCGCGAGGCCAACGGCGTGGAGCTGGTGGTGGAGATCGACCGCGACGCCGCCTCGCGCATCGGCGTCAGCATGAGCGCCATCGACGCGGCGCTGAACACCGCGTTCTCCCAGCGGCAGATTTCCGTGATCTACGGCCGGCGCAACCAGTACCGGGTGGTGATCGAGGCCGCTCCGGACGCCGCCCGCGACGCCGCCGACGTGATGAAGATCTACGTGCCCGCCACCGGCGGCGCGCAGGTTCCCCTGTCGGCGGTGGCGACCCTGACGCGGCGGACGGCGCCGCTCGCGGTGAACCATCAGGGCCAGTACCCGTCGATCACCATCACCTATGACGTGGCGCCCGGAACGCCGCCCGGCGAGGCGAGCGCGGCGGTCGCGCAGGCGGTGGCGGAGATGCGCCTGCCGGACGGGATCAACGCCCAGTTCGCGGGCGACGCCGCGGAGCTCGCCTCCTCCGGCTCAAGCCAGACGGTGGTGATCCTGACCGCGCTGCTCGCCATCTACATCGTGCTGGGGGTGCTCTACGAGAGCTACGTCCACCCGATCACCATCCTGTCCACCCTGCCGCCGGCGGGGCTCGGCGCGCTGCTGGCGCTTCAGGCGACCGGGGGCGACCTGAACGTGATCGCGCTGATCGGCGTGATCCTGCTGATCGGGCTGGTGAAGAAGAACGGCATCATGCTGGTGGATTTCGCGCTCGACGCCGAGCGCCACAGGGGGCTGTCGCCCCGCGACGCCATCGTGGAGGCGGCGACGGCGCGCTTCCGCCCGATCCTGATGACGACCTTCGCCGCGCTGCTCGGCGCGCTGCCGCTGGCCTTCGGCGAGGGACCGGGCTCGGAGCTGCGCCGGCCGCTCGGCATCACCATCGTCGGCGGGCTGATCGTGAGCCAGGCGCTCACGCTCTACACGACGCCCGCCATCTATCTGCTGCTGGACCGGCTGCGGCGGCGACGGGCGACGCCCGAACCTCGCGCCGTTCCGGCGGAGTGATCCCGGACCGGCGAGGCGCCGCTCCGGGATCGGTCATGTCGAGGTCGCTGCCTCAGTAGCCGTAGCGGCGCTCGTCGCGCCATTCGCGACGGTCGCGCGCGTCACGGCGACGGTCGCGCTGCTCCTCGCGCCACTCGCGGCGCGCCTCACGACGATCCTCGCGCACGCGCTCGCGGCGCTCCGCCTGACGCCATTCGGCATGCTGGCGACGACGATCCCACTCGCGCCGGTCGCGGCGATCGCTGTCGATGATGACGGTCGACGACCGCTCGTACCCGCCATAGCCGTAGCCGGGGCCGCCGCGCGTCTCGGTGCAGCCCGCAAGAGCGGCGGCGCCGAGCGCGACGGCGATCAGGGACATGAACTTCATAAACTGGCCTCCAAAACCGCCCGACCGGCCCATATCGGGCGCAGGCCGTGCTTGGAAAGCCGGTTTTGGACTTTTTTCCGACGTGTTCCCGCCGTCAGCCGCGTGACAGCCCCTGCCGCGCCAGAGCGGCCTCGTAGGCCGCGAACAGCTCCGCGCCCTTGTCCCCGAACTGGCGTAGCGCCGGCCATGTGTAGATGCCCGTGTCGTGCCCGTCGCTGAACACCAGCCGCACGGCGTAGGAGCCGACCTGCTGGACGTCGCGGATGGTCACGTCGCGCTTGCCGGGCACCGTGGTCTTCTGCTCCGGGGAATGGCCCTGAACTTCCGCGCTTGGGCTCTCGACCCGCAGCAGTTCGGCGGACAGCTCGTGCCGGGCCCCGTCCGCCCAGCCCACGGCCAGACGCCGGCCGTCCTTCGACAGCGTGATCTCCACCGGCCAGCCCGCATCTTCCGTCATCATCTTACCTCGTCTGGCACGCCAGCCCTTTACGATCGGCTTCGCAACTCCTAGCTTCTGTCGGCGCGCAGAACCAGCGCCCGCGGCCACAGAACAACAACCTCGCCGCCTGAGGACACGCCCGCCCGATGCTCGCTTCGCATGCCTCGACGACCGCGCCTCTCGTGGACCCGTTCCAGCGGGCCATCAGCTATCTGCGCGTCTCGGTGACCGACCGCTGCGATTTCCGCTGCGTCTACTGCATGTCCGAGCACATGACCTTCCTGCCGAAGCGGGACCTGCTGAGCCTCGAGGAGCTGGACCGGCTGTGCTCCGCCTTCGTGCGGCTCGGCGTGCGCCGTCTGCGGCTCACCGGCGGCGAGCCGCTGGTGCGGCGGGACGTGATGACGCTGATCCGCTCGCTCGGCCGCCATCTCGAAACCGGCGCGCTTGACGAGCTGACGCTGACCACCAACGGCAGCCAGCTCGCCCGCTACGCCGGCGATCTGGCGGCGGCGGGCGTGCGCCGCGTCAACGTCTCGATCGACACGCTCGACCCGGACAAATTCAAGGCCGTGACGCGCTGGGGCGATCTCGCGCAGGTGAAGGCCGGCGTCGACGCGGCGCTCGCGGCGGGGCTCGACGTGAAGATCAACGCGGTGGCGCTGCGCGGCTTGAACGAGGACGAGATCCCGGCCATGATCGACTGGGCGCACGCCCGGGGCATGGACCTGTCGCTGATCGAGACCATGCCGCTCGGCGACATCGAGGGCGACCGCACCGACCAGTATCTGCCGCTCAGCCTCGTGCGCGCCCGGCTGGCGCAGCGCTGGACGCTGAACGACATCCCCTACCGCACCGGCGGCCCGGCCCGCTACGTGTCGGTGGCGGAGACCGGCGGCCGGATCGGCTTCATCACGCCGATGACCCACAACTTCTGCGAAAGCTGCAACCGCGTGCGCGTGACCTGCACCGGCACGCTCTACATGTGCCTCGGCCAGGACGACGCCGCGGACCTGCGCGCCCCTCTGCGCGAAAGCGACAGCGACGCCCGGCTCGAAGACGCGATCCGCGACGCCATCGCCCGCAAGCCCAAGGGCCACGACTTCGTCATCGACCGCCGCAACGCCAAGCCCGCCGTCGCGCGCCACATGTCGACCACCGGCGGCTGACCGCCGGGCGACGGGCTCCCAAGCTCCATCACATGAGGCAGGAACGGCCGGACGAGACGCGTCGCCCGCCCGGCGTTCCGTTCGTCAGCGCACCAGCGCCATGCGGCCGGTGGAGGGCGGAGCTTCGTCGTCCCTCTCCAGCGCCTCGAGGAAGGTCTCGCGCCACCATGTGACGTCGTAGTCCCGGATGCGCTCGAACATGGCGGACCAGCGCTCGCGCCGCTCCTCCACCGACATGTCGAGCGCGCGGGCGAGCGCGCCTGCGGTGCCGTCCACGTCGTAGGGGTTGGTCATCAGCGCGCCATCGAGCTCCGCCGCCGCGCCCGCGAAGCGCGACAGCAGCAGCGCACCGGGGTTCTCCGGGTCCTGCGCCGCCACATACTCCTTGGCGACGAGGTTCATACCGTCGCGCAGCGGCGTCACCACACCGACCGCGGCTTGACGGTACAGGCCCGCCAGCGCGTTGCGGCCGACGGTGCGGTTCACGTAGCGCAGCGGCGTCCAGTCGAGCTCCGAATAGGCGCCGTTCACCCGGCCCGCCAGCTCCGCCACCTCCCGCTCCATGGCGGCATATTCCGGGACCTCCTCGCGGGATTTGGGCGTGATCTGGAGATAGACGCAGCGGCCGCGCCATTCCGGGTCCAGCAGCAAGAAGGTCTCGTAGGCCTGGATGCGCTGGGCGATGCCCTTGGAGTAGTCCAGCCGGTCGACGCCGATGATCAGCTTGCGGTCGCCCAGACTGTCGCGCACCCGACGCACCAGCGCGTTGCGGTTGGAGGCGGCCGCGACCGCGGCGAAGGCGTCGGTTTCGATGCCGACGGGGAACGCCTCCACCGTCACCGCCCGGCCATGGGCGACGAAGCGACCATCCGGCAACCGCCGCCCCACCCGCTCCCGGCGGACATAGGTCTCGAAGTTCTCCACGTCGGACGGGGTCTGGAAGCCAACCACGTCATAGGCCGCGAGCGACCGCACCACGTCGGCGTGGTTCGGCAGCGCCGTCAGCACGTCCGGCGGCGGGAACGGGATGTGCAGGAAGAAGCCCATCCGGTTGCGGAAGCCCATGGCGCGCAGCTCCGCCGCCATGGGGATGAGGTGGTAGTCATGGACCCAGATGACGTCGTCCGGCTTCAGCATCGGCGCGAGCCGCTGCGCGAACAGCCGGTTGACGCGGTGGTAGCCCGACAGCGAAATCCGTGTGAACTCCGTCAGCTCCATGCGGTAATGGAACAGCGGCCACAGCATGCGGTTCGAGAAGCCCGCATAATACTCGTCGAGATCCCGTTCGGAGAGGTCGATCACCGCATAGGTGACGCCGTCGGCGGTGGTGATCTTCGGCTCCGAGGGCTCGCTTTCGCCGGGCGGCAGCTTGGCGCCGCTCCAGCCAAACCAGAGCCCGCCGCGGGCCTCCATCGCCCCGGAGAGCGCGACGGCGAGACCGCCCGCCGGGGGCACGCCGGGGGTCGGCACGGGAACGCGGTTCGAGATGACGACAAGACGGCTCACGGCTCGGACCTCGCGGGTTCGACGTCGCCGGACAGCGCGACGGGTCGGATCGAGGGTGGTGCTGGATGTGTCATGACGCCCTCCCGAACGCCGATCGATGGCCGCCGGTTCCGCTTGCGCGCCGGCTCAGAACGCCTCCTCCCAGGGGCGGGACAGCCGCATCGCGGCCTTGACCAGCCCCACCATGGAGTAGGTCTGCGGAAAATTGCCCCAGAGCTCGCCCGTCTCCTCGTGCAGCCCCTCGGACAGGAGCCCGAGCCTCGTGCCGTGGCGCAGCACCTCCTCGAACACCTCGCGGGCCTCGTCCTCGCGGCCGACCGCGGCCAGCGCGTTGATGAGCCAGAAGGTGCAGGCGGTGAAGGCGGTCTCCGGCTCGCCGAAATCGTCGGGCGTGCGGTAGCGGTAAAGGTGGTTGCCGTAGCGCAGCGTGCGCTCCACCTCGGCGAGCGTGCCGAGGAAGCGCGGATCGTCCGGCGCGACCAGCCCGATCTCGGGCAGCAGCAGCAGGCTCGCGTCCACGAAATCGCCGCCGAACGCGCTGACGAAGCTGTTCATCTCCGCGTTCCAGGCGTTGGCGAAGATGCCGTCCGCGATCTCGCCGGCCCGCGCGTTCCAGAACATGGCGCGCTCCGTCAGGCCGAGCCGGACCGCGATGCGGGCGAGCCGGTCGCAGCCGGCCCAGCACATGGCGGCGGAATGGGTGTGCACCGCCTCCCGGGTGCGGAACTCCCAGATGCCGGCGTCCGGCGTGTTCCAGCGCTCCACCGCCTGATGGCCGAGCTTCTCCAGCCGCTCGAACAGCGCGGCGTCGCCGGGCTTCGGCAGGCGCGCGTCGAAGAACGCCTGCGTGGCCGCGAGGATCACCGAGCCGTAGCCGTCGTTCTGCACCTGGGAATAGGCCGCGTTGCCTACGCGCACGGGCCCGAAGCCGCGATAGCCCGCAAGCGCTTGAGCCTCGCTCTCGTCGATGCGGGTTTCGAGCGACAGGCCGAACAGCGGCTGCAGATAGCCGGAGGCCGAGCCCGCCACCAGATTGGTGACATAGGCGAGATAGCCTTCCATGGTCTTGGTCACGCCCAGCCGGTTCAGCGCCTCGACCGTGAAGTAAGCGTCGCGCAGCCAGCACAGCCGGTAGTCCCAGGTGCGCCCGCTGTCGGCGTATTCGGGGATCGAGGTCGTCAGCGCGGCCACGATCGCCCCGGTCTCCTCGTAGGAGCAGAGCTTCAGCGTGATCGCGGCGCGGATCACCACATCCTGCCATTCGAACGGCAGCGACAGGAATCGCACCCAGTCGATCCAGTAGTCCTGCGTGCGCTCGTAGAACTCGCGGGCGACCTGGCCCGGCGCCGCCGGCAGGGTCTCGTCCGGGCCGAGGATGAAGGCGTAGGGCCGGTCGACGAGGAACGGCGTCTCCTGCACGATGAAGGCGACCGGCGCGTCCGTGGTCAGCCGCGTCACCGCGCCGTCCACCAAGTACCGGAGGTGGTTCGAACCGCGGGTGGTGTCCGGCGTCGTCGCGCCGTAATCGAGCGAGGGCCGCAGCCGCACGGCGAGCCGCGGTGAGCCGCAGATGGGCTCCAGCCGCCGCACCACCGACTGGGGCCGGAACATGCGTCCGTGATCCCGGAACCGGGGCGCGAAGTCGATGATCCGTACCGCCGAGCCATCGGCGCCGTAGAGGCGCGTTTCGAGGATGGCGGTGTTGCGGTGATACTCCTGCTCGGCGCGCTCGAACCCATCGAGCCTGAAATCCCAGAAGCCGGCCTCCGGGTCCATCCCGCCGAGCAGGGCGTTGAACACCGGGTCGCCATCGAAGCGCGGCAGACACATCCAGACGATGCGGCCGCGCTCGTCGATCAGGGCGGCGGAGGCGGCGTTGCCGATGACGCCGAGTTCGAGCGACGGTTCGCTCACGCGGCGGCGCCGAGCGCCACGAGCCAGCGGCGCACCGCCTGCGGGCTCTCGAAACCATGCGTGGCGACCGACGGCCGCGCGACCCGGCCCACCAGCGCGGAAGAGCCGCCGAGCGCGTTGGCGGCGGCGAAGGCGAACTCGTCGGTCAGGTCGTCGCCCACCATCAGCGGCGTGCGGCCGGCGAAGGGCCTCTCGTCCATCATGCGGCGCAGCGCGGCCCCCTTGTCGCAGCCGCGGGGGCGCACCTCCACCACCATCTTGCCGGGCTGAAGCTCGTGGGCGGGGGCGAACTGCGCCACCAGATCGCCGATGCGCGCGCGCACTTCGCCCTCGCGCTCGGGCGCCGCCCGGTAATGCACCGCGACGCTGGCGCCCTTGTTTTCCAGCGCAAGGCCCGGACGGGCGTCCACGAAGGCGCCGAGCGCGGCGGTCAGCCGGTCCGGCGGCGCGACGCCGGCGTCCGCCAC
>NZ_JBHTMX010000028.1:0-24994 GCF_042679725.1 Methylopila musalis | reverse complement strand
GCGGGCCGCGCCGACCGTCGTGGCGCGGGACCGGGTGGCCGGCGCGCGGCTCGCCATCGCCTCCGGCGCCGACGTGATCGTGCTCGACGACGGGCTGCAGAATCCGGCGCTGACGAAGACCGCGACGCTGGCGGTGGTCGACGGCGCGACCGGGGTCGGAAACGGCCGCTGCGTGCCCGCCGGCCCGCTCCGCGCGCCGCTCGAAGATCAATTGCCGTTCGTGGACGCCGTGTTGATCATCGGCGACGGCGCGCGGGGCCGTCAGGTGGCGGAGGCCGCGCGGGCCGCGGGCAAACCCGTGTTTCAGGCGCGCCTCGTCCCCGACGCCCTGGCCGCCGCGCGGCTGAAGGGCGCCAGGGTCATCGGCGTCGCAGGGCTCGGCCGGCCGGAAAAACTGCGGGAGAGCCTTGAGGCGCTCGGCGCCGAGGTCACGGGCTTCCACCCGCTCGGCGACCATGCGCTTCCGAGCGAGGAGCAGGCGCGCGCGATCCTCGCCGAGGCAGAGCGATCGGGCGCGCGCATCGTCGCGACCGAGAAGGACCTCGTGAAATGGCGCCATGAGCGCCCGGCGCTCCACGCCGCCGCGGAGGCGCTGCCGGTGACGCTCGCGCCCGAGGACGAGGTCGGCCTCCTCGCCGCGCTCACCGCGCGGCTGATCCCCTAGAGGCTCAGGCCTTGCCGAGCGCGCGGGCCAGCGCTTCTTCCGGCCCCGCGTAAGCCTCCTGCCGCTCCACGCTCCAGTAGCGCAGCTCGTCGAGCGGGATGGTCTGCCCGGTGACGGCGCAGAGCACATAGGCGCCGGGCTTCACCACGCGCATGTCGGCGTCGAGGTAGCGCACCTCGGCCTCGCCGCCGGAGCTTGGGCGTTCGTATCGGTTCATGACGGCGTATCCAGCCTCCCGCGATCCTCTACGGCATATAGGCGAGCGCGCGAGCCCCCGCAAATGGCGCGACGGGCCCCGCGACCTGCGCCGCTTGACGGCGCCCGCCGCCCGCGCCATCCCTGCGCTCCCCGCGTCCCGAGCCGCAGAACGAGGCGATGCCCCACGCCCCGCGCCCTCCCCGCCTGCTGATCGACCCCGCCGTCCTGCCGGACGACCTGCGCGGCGCCCATGTGGCGGTCGGCAATTTCGACGGCGTCCACCGGGGCCATCAGGCGGTGATCGCGCTCGCCGCGGCCTCCGCCCGCGCGGCAGGGCGGCCGGTGGTCGCCCTCACCTTCGAGCCGCATCCCCGCACCTTCTTCCAGCCCGAGACGCCGCTGTTCCGCCTGACGGAGCGGGACGAGAAGGCCCGCATGCTGGCCCGCGCCGGCGCCGACGCCACCGTGTCGCTCACCTTCGACGCGGCGCTGTCGCGGATCGAGGCGGAGGACTTCGTCGCCGACATTCTGGCGCGGCGGCTCGGCGCGCATACGGTGGTGGTGGGCTGGGACTTCCATTTCGGCCGCGGCCGGCGGGGCTCGCCGGCCTTCCTCGCCGAGGCCGGGCCCCGAAACGGCCTGTTCGTTGAGGTGGCGCCACCCTTCGGCGAGGGCGCGCCAGTGTCGTCCTCCGCCATCCGCGACCATCTGGCGGCGGGCGAGATCGCGCCCGCGAACCGCCTGCTCGGCCGGCGCTGGACGGTGGAGGCCGAGGTGGCGCATGGCGACAAGCGCGGCCGGGAGCTCGGCTTTCCCACCGCCAACATGATCCTCGCGCCCGAAACCCGGCTCGCCCACGGCATCTACGCCGTTCGCGCGCTGGTGGACGGGCGGATCGTCGACGGCGTGGCGAGCTTCGGCCGCAGGCCGCAGTTCGACGACGGCGCGCCGCGGCTCGAGACCTTCCTGTTCGACTTCTCGGGCGATCTCTACGGGCAAAGGCTCCGGATCGAGTTCGTGGACTGGCTGCGCGCCGAGGCGAAGTTCGAGAGCGTGGACGCGCTGCTGGCGCAGATCGCCCGCGACGTGGAGGACGCGAAGCGCGCCCTCGCCTCGCCGGAGGACGCAGGCGCCCCGAGCGCGCTGGCCTGACGGCCAATTGCGGCGGCGAGGACCGCCGCGCGAGCATGGCCGCATTCAAGGGGGACCCCACATGAACCGCATCGCCGCGACCGCCATCGCCGCATCGCTCGCCTTCGCCGCGCCCGCGCGGGCCGACGACATCGCCGACGCCATCGCCGCGGCGAAGGACGCCTACGCTTCGGGCGACGCCGACGCCACCAAGCGCTCGCTCGACCTCGCCTCGCAGCTTCTGGCGCAGAAGGCGGCGGACGGGCTCGCCAGGCTGCTGCCGGAGCCGCCCGCGGGCTGGACGGCGGAGCCGGCCGAAACCGAAGGCTCCGGCATGGCCGGGCTGTTCGGCGGCGGGCTGGTGGTGAAGCGCACCTACGCCAGCGGCGACGCCCGCGCCACGATCCAGCTGCTCGCGAACTCGCCGCTGCTGACCCAGATGATCCCGCTGTTCTCGAACCCGCAGCTGCTCGGCGCCATGGGCAAGGTGTTCAGCCTCAAGGGCCGTTCGGCGGTGACGACCTCGGAGGGCGAAATCCAGATCGTCGCGGGCCAGACGCTGGTCACGATCGAGGGCTCCGCCTCGGCGGAGCAGAAGCGCGCGCTGGCGGAGGGGCTGGACCTGAAGGCGCTGGAACGCTTCGGCAAGTGATCGCAGCGTTTTAAGGGCTTCGCGCGCTCAAAGCCGCTCGCGCAGCCGGTAGGGCGCGACCTTCAGCAGCGGCGTCAGGTCGAGTTCGGCGACGGCGCGGTCGGGGCGGGTCCGGTCATAGGCGGCCAACGCGCCGGCATAGGTGCGATGGAAGTCGAGCTCGACCCCGAAGGCGCTGGTGAAGTCCGCCCATTTGAACGGCGCGTTGACGCCGCTTCCCGACCAGAACGCGAACGGCACGCCGTAGGCGAGCGCAACGATGGCGGCGTGCATCGCGTTCGCCATCACGAAACGCGCCGACGCGATGGCGTCGATGAAGCGCTCGCAGTCCTGCGCCGTGTTTGGAATGTCCGGCCGCATCACGACATGGTCGGGACAGCCGTCCAGATCCTCGGGCGTCGGGTCGCCGAAGTGCACATGCGGAACCCACAGCACGCGCCCGCTGGTCGCCGGGTGGGTCGTCGGCCGGTAGATCCGGGGCAGCAGCAGCGCGGGGTCGCCCAGCGGCGTGTCGCGTCCGAGACCCAGCGCCTCCCGGGTCAAGACGCCCCGGACGCCCAAAAAGGTGCAGCGCCGATGGGCCTCCTCGTCCAGCGCGAGGCCGTCCTTCTTGCCGCAGCCCCAGAACAGAAGACGCCGCGTTTCGTCGCCCGCCCGCTTCGCCTCCCGCAGCACGGCCTTGGTCCGTGCGGCCGTGATGACGCTTCCGATCAGATGGATGGCGTGATCGGGATAAAGGCACGATCCTTCGAACAGACGGTCCAGCAGCACCAGCGTCAGGGCGTCGCCGAAATTGCCCAGCCGCTCGTCCTGCCGCCAGAAGAACACGTCCTTCGGCGTCTCGCCCCCTACCTCACGCGCCGCCATGCACGGTTCCCGCCTCACGCGTGGCCGCCTGGTACGCCTCGCCCAGCGCCCGGCTGATCCGGCACGGATGCAGCGCCTCCGCCACCGCCAGGCCCTCGAGCCGGAGAGCGCGCGACTCCTCCGCCGACAGCGCCGCGACCCCGGAGACCACGTCCCTCAGGGAGGCCGGATCGTCGGGTGCGTACAGGAAGAGCCGCAGGTTCGGCGGCAGAAGCTCGACGAAGGCGGGAAAGCGGGGCGCGACGATCACCGCGCCCAGCGTCAGCCCGAGCAGCGCCACCCCGGACGTGGCCACCCGCTGATAGGGCAGCACGAGGCAGGTGGCGGAGCGGAACAGCGCCGGAACCTCGTCTTGGGGCACGAAGTCCAGCCGCCAGTCCACATCGGTCCGGTGCGCGTAGGCCTGCTGGAGCGCCGCAGCCTCGTCGCCCTTGCCGGACAGGCGCAGGCGAAGCCCATGCCGGGCCGCGAACGGCGCGTCCAGCGCGTCCAGCATGAAGTCAAAGCCCTTCTGCCGCCGCATCGAGCCGAACCCCAACACAAACGGCGGCTCCGTGGCATCGGCTTGGGAGCGAAGCGCCTCGGCCGCCCGTCCCTCCGGCTCGTACATGCCCGCATAGGACGGGTGGGGGATCACGGTCAGCCGGGGGTCCTCGCCGGACAGGCCGGTCTGGGCGGTGAGCAGTTCGATCGACGCGGCGTTGTGGACGAGGATGCGGTTCGCGATCTCCGCCAGCGCGGCCCGGATCTGCAGAAACGCATCGGTGAAGGCGACCTTGTGCGGCAGCTCGTTGTGCACCGTCCAGACGATCGCGCCCGAAAGCTGCTTCACCCGCCGAAGCCGAGCGATCACCTGCTCCGCCATCGCATGGGCGCGGCGCTCGTTTTTCGCGGAGTTCAGATAGAACTCCTCCCACTGCACGTGGACGATCACCGGCTCCGCTGCCTCCAGGCAGGCGATCGCGTCAGGAAGCCCGCCGTCCTCCCGGAACAGACGCGTGTAGTCCGCCCCCAGATCGCGATGGATGAGCTGGGCGTAGAGGCTCTTGTTCGGAACAGGGCAAAGGAACAGCTTCACGAAGGACGCCCGGCGTTTATGGCGTTCTGAACGCCCGTATCAGTGCGCGCATGCAAACATCTTCGGCGTCCACGGCGCCGTCCGGCGCCTGTGAGCGCGAGGACCGGCCACATCGTTCAAAACAGGGGCGCGCGCGGAGCGCAAGACGGCGAAGGGAGCAGCGGGTCGGCCGCCGCGCCCGTCCGCATCGCCGACGTCGGCCGGCGACCGACGGCCCGAACCGCGACCGCGCGTTTGCCAGACGGCGACCGCCTGCTACAAGGCGCGGAACACCTTCCTGATCCGGCTTCGGCTTCGCATGATCGCCCGTCCGTTCCCAGCGCTGCGAATTACCGGCCCGGCCATCGCGTGACGCTTCGCGCGACGGCCGGGAGACACGCACGCCCGCCTTCACGTCATCGAGACACCGGACGCCTCCCCTCATGTCCTCCGACGCTTCGTCGCCCCGCGATTACTCCGAAACGCTGTTCCTGCCGCAGACGGACTTTCCCATGCGCGCCGGCCTGCCCCAGCGCGAGCCCGAGTTCCTGGCCCGCTGGCGCGCCATCGACCTCTACGGACGCCTGCGCGCCCAGAGCGCCGGCCGGCGCAAATACGTGCTGCATGACGGCCCGCCCTACGCCAACGGCGACCTGCACATCGGCCACGCGCTGAACAAGATCCTCAAGGACGTGGTCGTCCGCACCAAGCAGATGGGCGGCTTCGACTCCAATTACGTGCCCGGTTGGGACTGCCACGGCCTTCCGATCGAGTGGAAGGTGGAGGAAGGCTACCGCGCCAAGGGCCGCAACAAGGACGACGTGCCGGTCAACGAGTTCCGGCAGGAATGCCGCGCCTACGCCGAGCACTGGATCGGCGTGCAGTCGGCCCAGTTCCAGCGCCTCGGCGTCACCGGCGACTGGGACGACCCCTACACCACCATGAAGTTCGCCTCCGAGGCGCAGATCGCCCGCGAGATCATGACCTTCGCCCGCACCGGCCAGCTCTATCGCGGCTCGAAGCCGGTGATGTGGTCGGTGGTGGAGAAGACCGCGCTCGCCGAAGCCGAGATCGAATACGCCGAGTTCCTGAGCGACACCGTGTTCGTGGCGTTTCCTATCGTGTCCGCCGGTGGCGTTGGCGATCGCGAGCCCCTTTACCGTGATCTTTTAAGCGCCTCCGTCGTCATCTGGACCACCACGCCCTGGACGCTGCCCGGCAACCGCGCCATCGCCTATTCCGACCGCATCGCCTACGGCCTCTATGAGGTGACCGAAGCGCCCGACGACAACTGGGCCAAGGTCGGCGCGCGCTATCTGCTGGCCGACGCGCTCGCCGAAGGCGTGTTCAAGGCCGCCAAGGTGTCAGGCTTCGCCAAGGTGCTGGACGTGTCCCCGGCCGATCTGGACGGGCTGGTCGCCGCTCACCCGCTCGCCCATCTCGGCTACGACTTCGCCGTGCCGCTGCTCGCGGGCGACCATGTGACCGACGACGCCGGCACGGGCTTCGTCCACACCGCCCCCGGCCACGGCCGGGAGGACTTCGAGCTCTGGATGGACCACCGCTTCGATCTGGAGAGGCGCGGGATCAGCTCGAAAATCCCCTACACGGTGGACGCCGAAGGCTTCCTGACCAAGGACGCGCCGGGCTTCACCGGCCGCTCCGTCATCACCGAAAAGGGCGAGAAGGGCGACGCCAACGCCGCCGTCATCGAGGCGCTGGTCGCGGCCGGACGGCTGGTGGCGCGCGGCAAGCTGCGGCACCAGTATCCGCACTCCTGGCGCTCCAAGAAGCCGGTGATCTTCCGCAACACGCCGCAGTGGTTCATCCACATGGACCGCGACATCGACGGCGCGGCGGACACGCTGCGCTCCCGCGCGCTCGCGGCGATAGAGGCCACCGCCTTCTACCCGCCCCAGGGCAAGAACCGGCTCAAGGGCATGATCGAGGCCCGGCCGGACTGGGTGGTGTCGCGCCAGCGCGCCTGGGGCGTGCCCATCACCGTGTTCGCCCACAAGGAGACCGGCGAGGTCCTGAACGATCCGGCCGTGGACCGGCGCATCGCCGACGCCTTCGAGGCCGAGGGCGCCGACGCCTGGTTCGCGGACGACGGCTCGCGCTTCCTCGGAAACGACCATTCGCTCGCCGATTACGAGAAGGTGCGCGACATTCTGGACGTGTGGTTCGACAGCGGCTCGACCCACGCCTATGTGCTCGACCAGCGCGCCGATCTCAGCCCGAAACGGGCGGTCGACGGCGGCGAGGACACGGTGCTCTATCTCGAGGGCTCGGACCAGCATCGCGGCTGGTTCCACTCCTCGCTGCTGGAAAGCTGCGGCACCCGCGGCCGCGCGCCCTACGACGCGCTGCTGACCCACGGCTTCGTGCTGGACGAGCAGGGACGCAAGATGTCCAAGTCGCTCGGCAACATCGTCGCGCCCCAGAAGGTGATCGAGCAGTCGGGCGCCGACATCCTGCGGCTGTGGGTCGTGACCTCCGACTACGCGGACGACCTGCGCATCGGGCCGGAGATCCTGAAGACCGCCACCGACGCCTATCGCAAGCTGCGCAACACCCTGCGCTGGATGCTGGGCGCGCTCGCCCATTTCGACGGCGAGGCGGTCGCCCGCGAGGACCTGCCGGAGCTGGAGCGCTACATGCTGCACCGGCTGGCGGAGGTCGACGCGGACGTGACGGCGGCCTACGACGCCTTCGACTTCAAGCGCGGCTTCGCGGCGCTGTTCACCTTCCTCACCAACGACCTGTCCGCGTTCTATTTCGATGTGCGCAAGGACGCGCTCTATTGCGATCCGGCGTCCTCCGTGACCCGCCGGGCCAGCCTGACGGTGATCGACCGCCTGTTCTCCACCCTCGTCACCCGGCTCGCGCCGCTGCTGCCCTTCACCGCGGAGGAGGCGTGGCTGTCGCGCCGTCCGTCCGAGGACGGCTCGGTGCATCTGGAGCTCTACGCCCTCGCGGACCCGAGCTTTATCGATCCGGCGCTGGCGGCGAAGTGGGACCGGGTGCGCGCGGTGCGCCGCGTCGTCACCGGCGCGCTGGAGATCGAGCGGGCGGCCAAGCGCATCGGCTCGTCGCTGGAGGCGGCGCCGATCGTCCACGTCACCGATCCGGAGCTGGCCGCGGCGCTGAAAGGCGTCGATCTGGCGGAGACGGCCATCACCTCGGGCGTGACGCTGACCTCCGACGAGGCGCCGGCGGAGGCGTTCCGCCTCGCGGACGTGACCGGCGTCGCCGTGGTCCCGGCCCGCGCCGAGGGCCGCAAATGCGCCCGCTCGTGGAAGATCGCCCCGGACGTCGGCTCGGACCCGGCCTATCCGGACGTCACCCCCCGCGACGCGCTGGCGCTGCGGGAGTGGGACGCCGCCCACGGCCGAGCGGCGTGACGCCCACCGCCGCCCCCGTCCCGGAGCGCCCATGAGCCTCACGCCGCTCGCCCGCCGGGCCTTCGGGCTCGCCTTCGCCGTGTTCGCGCTCGATCAGGCGCTCAAGCTCTGGGCGCTGTTCGTGTTCGAGCTCGGCGACAAGGGCCGCGTGCCCGTGGCGCCGCTGTTCGATCTGGTGCTGGTGTGGAACACCGGCGTCTCCTACGGCCTGCTGCAGCAGGACAGCGAGTTCGGCCGCTGGGCGCTGGTCGCGCTGCATGTGGTCGCCTCCATCGCGATCACGTTCTGGATACTGCGCGAAACGGACCGGCCCTCGTCCATCGGCCTCGCGCTGATCCTCGGCGGCGCGGTCGGCAACGGAGTCGACCGGGTGGCCTACGGCGCGGTGGTGGACTACGCGCTGCTGCACTGGGGCGACGTCACCTGGTACGTGTTCAATCTGGCGGACGCGGCCATCGTTGCGGGCGTGGTCCTGCTTCTGTATGGTTCGCTCCGCAGCTCGAAGAGCGCGACGGGGGTATCCTCGTAACGCGAGACCGGCGCGCCTCATGCGCGACGGCGCCGCGCCTGAAGGACCAGTCGATGATGCGTCACCTCACCTCCTGCCTCGCCGTCGCCGCGCTGGTCGCGGCCTCCGGCGGCCTCGCCCGCCCGGCGCTCGCCGCCGACGACATGGGCTCCAACCCGATCACCGAGCTTTTCGACGCCTTCGGCATGGGCGACAAGGAAAAGCCGGACATCGAGTACAAGGAGCGGCCGGCGCTGGTGCCGCCGTCCTCCACCTCCCAGCTTCCGCCGCCCCAGCCCAAGGGCGCCGTCGGCCAGGCGACCGGCCAGTGGCCCGCCGACCCGGACGTGGAGCGCCGCGCCCGCCAGCGCGAGCTCGCCAACCTGCCGCGCACCGAGCAGAACAGCTACCGCATGGGCGACCGGGACTCCCGCCTTCTGCCGAGCGAGCTCGGCGGCCGTCGCCTCGCTCCGGGCGAAGGCGGCGTCGCCGGCTACACCCCGCCGACCCAGGGCGACAACACCATCTCCCGCCTGTCCCCGAGCGAGCTTCGGGCGCAGAAGGCGCAGGCCGCGCCTGCGCCCGCCGTGGAAGGCCAGCGCAAGCGCCTGACCGACCCGCCGGCCGGCTACCAGACGCCCGCCGCCTCCGCTGACTATCCCGGCGCGCAGGCGACCGCCGAGGCGCGCCCCTGGTACAAGAAGATCAACCCCTTCTCCAGCAACTGAGCGTCCGGCCCCGCGGGGCCGGCTCGGAACCGTCATGACGGCCGTCGGGGCGACCCGGCGGCCGTTTCGCGTTCTGCGTCCGCACGCCTGGCGAAACGCGATCGAGCGATCATCAAAGCGCTTTTGATTCAAGGCCTTAAGGCGCCGCTAACCATAACCTTCCGAAGCCTGCGATCGGGGCGGGTTTCGCTGATCGCATTAACTCCTGCTTAGGCGGCGGGGGCCGAACGTCCCCCTCGCGCTTCAGGACGAAGCGCCCGTTTAGCCTCCCAGAACAGGAGCCTTCCCGATGTCCGACATCACCCTCAACTCCGCCGTCCGCTCCAACCTGCGCACCCTGCAGTCCACCACGGAACTGATGGGCCGCACCGAAGAGCGCCTGTCGACGGGCAAGAAGGTCAACTCGGCTCTCGACAACCCGTCGAGCTTCTTCACCGCCCAGTCCCTCGACCGCCGCGCCAGCGACCTGTCCAACCTGCTCGACAGCGTGTCGAACTCGGTGAAGACGATCGAAGCCGCGGACAACGGCATCTCCGCCATCAGCGACCTCGTCACGCAGATGAAGTCGGTGGCCCGTTCGGCCCAGCAGTCGACCTCCGCTGTGTCGCAGAAGGCCAGCTTCACCTCCGCCACCGTGACCGGCGCCACCGCTGAGAACCTGCTCGGCACCGGCACCGCCGCGACCGCCACGACCCTCGCCGGCGTCGGCGCCGTCGCCGGGACCTACACCGGCGGCACGCTGAACATCAACGGCACCGCCGTCACCATCGCCGACGACAGCGACGCCGCCGCGGTGAAGACCGCGATCGACGCCGCCGGCATCTCGGGCCTGTCCGTCACCAACACCGGCGGCACGCTCAGCTTCTCGCTGGCGAGCGGCGACGACCTGACGCTGACGTCCAGCACCGCGGCCCTCGCCGACAACCTCGGCCTCAGCGCCGCGGGCGGCACCGACACCGTCGTCACCTCGACCAACGGCACGCCGGCCGCCAACGACCTGACCGGCAAGACCCTGACGGTCACCGTCGGCGACGGCGAGACCGGCACGATCACCTTCGGCACGGGCACGGGCCAGGTGTCCACGCTCGCCGGCCTGAACGACGCTCTGGCGACCTACAACGCCAAGGCTTCGATCTCGTCCGACGGCAAGCTGACGATCGAGACCACCAACGAGTACGGCTCGTCCGACCTCGCCATCGGCGGCACCGCCGTGAGCACGGACGGCACCCCGGCCGCCGGTGAGATCTTCGGCGTCGCCTCCCCGTCCGCGGCCACCAAGACGGCCGTGCTCGAGGGCGACGGCAAGTCCCGCCGCACCGACTACATGAACGACTACAACGACCTGCGTCAGCAGATCGCCGAGCTGGCCAAGGACGCCTCCTACAACGGCGTCAACCTGCTCGCCGGCGACGACCTGTCGGTGGTGTTCAACGAGGACGGCTCCTCCAAGCTCGACGTCGCCGGCGTCGACGTGATGGACGTGCTGGGCCTCAGCGACATCAGCTTCGAAGACTTCGCCGACAGCTCGAAGATCGAAGACGTGGTGTCCAAGCTGAACGACGCCCTCGGCTCGCTGGACAGCCTGTCCTCGCGCCTCGGCTCGCAGCTCTCGGTCGTCGAGACCCGCCAGTCCTTCACCAAGGACATGGTCGGCACCCTCGAAGACGGCTCGCTGGCCCTGACCGGCGCCGACACCAACGAAGAGGCCGCGAACCTCGCGACCCTGCAGACGCGCCAGTCGCTGATCGTCTCCTCGCTGTCGATCTCGACCAGCCAGGAGCAGAACGTCCTTCAGCTCCTCCGCTGATCGACGCGCAAGCGACCGAAGCCAATGAAACGGCGGGAGCGCAAGCTCCCGCCGTTTTCGTTCGCAGTCACGTAAAACAGGCGGAAAACCTCGTTAACCATTAACTTCCGATTAAGGTTAACAGACTACGTTGATGACACGCTTCAGAACAGGCGCGTTGCAACGGAGCCGCCGCGATGGCCGACATCACGCTGAATTCCGCAGTTCGGTCGAACCTGCGGACCATGCAATCCACGACCGAACTGCTCAACCGCACGGAAGAGCGCCTGTCGACCGGTAAGAAGGTCAACTCGGCGCTCGACAACCCGGGCAACTTCTTCACCTCCCAGGCGCTGGACCGCCGCGCCACCGACCTCGGCGTGCTGCTGACCAACGTCTCCAACTCGGTCAAGACGCTCGAGGCCGCCGACAACGGCGTCAAGGCGATCACCGACATCGTGGAGTCGCTGAAGGCCACCGCCCGCTCCGCGCAGCAGTCGCCGCTCGCGGTCTCCTCCAAGGCCAACCTCACCTCGGTGGAGATGGACGGCCTGCAGGGCGACAACCTGCTCTCCATGAACGCCGTGACGGCCGCGACGCCCACCACCTTCGACGGGCTCGAAGACGTGGACGCGACCCATTCCGGCGGCGCGCTGACCATCAACGGCGCCACCGTCAACATCCCCGCCAACGCCACCGCGGCGCAGGTGAAGACCGCGATCGACTCGCTGAACATCAACGGGCTCGACGTGGTGGACAACGGCGGCACGCTGGAGTTCGAACTGTCGAGCGGCGCCGACCTCACCCTCGGCGGCTCCTCGGCCCTGCTCGACTCGCTCGGCCTGATCGCCGACGGCTCCACCGCCGTCAGCGCCGGCTCCACCAACGGCACCCCCTCGGTGCAGTCGAGCGTCGACAGCGCGCTCAAGGACACCACTCTCACCTTCGCCGACAAGTACGGCTCGCTGAAGACGGTGACCTTCGCCTCGTCGCCCGGCGCCAACAACGTCGACACCATCGACGAGCTGAACTCCTGGCTGACCAAGAACGAGGTCCAGCTTCAGGCCTCCATCGACGACGAGGGCGACAGCGACGCCAAGCTGGTGTTCCGCACCACCAACGCCATCGCCAACGCCATTCCCGAGGCCGCCAGCGGCACCGCGATCGGCACGACGGCCGCCTTCGCCACCGGCGGCTTCGCCGCGCCGGTGCTGGATCAGGACGCCGCGCTGAAGCGCTCGAACTACGCCAACGACTTCAACGATTTCCTGAGCGAGATCGGCAAGATCGCCAAGGACTCCGCCTACAACGGCGCGAACCTGCTGAACGGCGACGATCTCGACATCGTGTTCAACGAGGACGGCACCTCCCGGCTCGAGGTGAAGGGCGTCCAGTTCGACGCCGAGGGCCTCGGCCTGTCCGAGATTTCGGCCGACGACTTCTACGACTCCAGCTCGATCGAGAAGATCATCGACAAGCTGGAGAGCGCCTTCGCCACCATCGAGGCGCAGTCGGCCAAGTTCGGCTCGCAGCTTGCGATCGTCCAGACGCGCGAGACCTTCACCAAGGACATGATCGGCACGCTGGAGGACGGCGCCCACGGGCTGACCGCCGCCGACACCAACGAAGAGGCGGCGAACCTCGCCACCCTGCAGACCCGCCAGCAGCTCATCGTCTCCTCGTTGTCGATCTCGACCCAGCAGGAACAGTCGGTGCTGCAGCTTCTGCAGTAAGGCGCGAGGGCTCGAAGCCCCGCCCGCAACGCTTCAAGTCCGATGCGGCGCCCGGTGCGCCGCATCGTCGTTTCGGAGCCCGTCACCAGACTCCGGCCCGGGCGTCCGCCGACCGTCCGTCATGCTTCGGGACGCCGGGCGTTCACGATGTTTCGAGCGGAGCGGACGTTCGGACCGGTCACGTCGTGGACGCCCGAGACACGCTCGGGCATGACGGAGACGAGAGACTGAGTTTTCGGCATCGACCCAAATAATCTGAAGGAACGCGCCATGACCCTGAAGGTGGAGTTGAAGCCCGGGGAGCGGATCGTCATCGGCCGCTCGGTGGTCACCAACGGCGCGACGCGCACGCAGCTTCTGATCGACGGCTCGGATCCTGTGCTGCGGGAACGGGACATCCTTCAGGAACAGGACGCCGACACCCCCGCAAAGCGCATCTATTATGCGGTCCAGATGATGTATATTTCTGGGTCGATTGATAAAGTCAGTAAAATTTACACCAAATTAACCCGCGACGCTGCTGTCGCGGCGCCGAGCATGCTTCCGATAATTGACAAGATCAATAACCACGTTTTAACGGGGGCGCTTTACAAGGCTTTTCGAGAGGCGCGTAATCTCGTGGCCCACGAAAAGGGAATCTTTGAGCATGCAGAGCGGAGCGCACGCCTACGCGAGGATGGCTCAACAGACGGCGAACCCGCGTGAGCGGGAAGCGCAGCTGCTGTTGAGGGCGGCGGCCAAGTTCGCCGCGGTTCAGACCGCGGAGACCTTCGACCGCACCGCCGCACGCGAGGCCGCCCTGTTCAACCGCAAGCTCTGGACGGTGTTCCTGAGCTCGGTGCTCCGCAAGGAAAACCCGCTCGACGCGGACACCAAGACCAACATTAAGAAGATCGCCATGTTCGTGCTGGACCGCTGCGCCGCCATCGAGCTGCGCCCGGCCCCGGAGCAGCTCACGGCGCTGATCCGCATCAACCGCAATCTGGCCGAGGGCCTGCGCGGCGGCTGATCCGCCCCTCCCCGCCTGACGATCCGCCCGCGTCCGCGCCCGCCCATCCGGCGGGCGTTCGCGTTTCGAGGGCGCCGGCTCCGCGGCCGCCGCGCTGGCGTCGGGGCGCGCTTTGGACTATCGACGGCCGCACGTTCCGGAACCCACCGACCGCGCCGGCGCATGGCGCGCGTCAGAGACCTGCGGCGCCTCATGCCTGATCTTCTGCTCGAGCTGTTCTCCGAAGAAATCCCGGCCCGGATGCAGGGGCGCGCCGCCGACGACCTGAAGGCGCTGGTGACCAACGCGCTGGTGGAGCGCGGCCTGACCTACGAGAGCGCCAAGGCCTTCGTGACCCCGCGCCGGCTGACGCTGGCCGTCGGCGGCCTCGCCGCCCGCCAGCCCGACCGGCACGAGCAACGCAAGGGCCCCCGCGTCGGCGCGCCCGCCAAGGCGCTGGAGGGCTTCCTGAAGGCCGCCGGCCTCGCCTCCATCGACGAGGCCACGGTGCAATCCGACCCCAAGGGCGATTTCTACGTCGCCCGCATCCACAAGCATGGCGCGCCGACCCCCGAGGTGATCGCGGAGATCGTGCCGGCCGTCATCCGCGCCTTCCCGTGGCCGAAATCCATGCGCTGGGGCGCCGGGACCCTGCGCTGGGTGCGGCCGCTGCACTCCATCGTCGCCACCTTCGGCACGCCGCAGGACGAGCCTGAGGTGATCCGCTTCGAGGTGGACGGCGTCGTCTCCGGCGACGTCACCCGCGGGCACCGGGTGCACGCGCCGGGCGAGATCCGCGTCAAGCGCTTCGACGACTACGTGGCGAGCCTGGACAAGGCCCATGTGGTGCTGGACGCCGAGCGCCGCCGGGACATCATCCGCGCCGACGCCCGCACCCTCGCCAACGCCCAGAACCTCGAACTGGTCGAAGACGAGGCGCTGGTGGAGGAGGTGGCCGGCCTCGTGGAATGGCCGGTGACGCTGATGGGCCAGTTCGAGGCCGAGTTCCTCGATGTGCCGGACGAGGTGATCCGCGCCACCATCCGCGCCAACCAGAAGTGCTTCGTGCTGAAGGACCCGGCCACGGGCCGGCTGACCAACCGCTTCATCCTGGTCGCCAATCTGGACGCGACCGACGGCGGCGCGGCCATCGTCCACGGCAACGAGCGCGTGGTGCGGGCGCGGCTCTCCGACGCCCGATTCTTCTGGGAGACCGACAAGAAGACCAGGCTCGACGACCGGCTGGAGAAGCTGAAGGCCATCACCTTCCACGCCAAGCTCGGCACCCAGTACGAGCGGGTGGAGCGCATCACCCGGCTGGCGAAGGAGCTCGCCCCGCGGGTCGGCGCCGATCCGGCCAAGGCCGAGACCGCCGCCCGCCTCGCCAAGGCCGACCTCGTCACCGAGATGGTGGGCGAGTTCCCCGAGCTTCAGGGCCTGATGGGCCGCTATTACGCGATGGCCGAAGGCCTCGACCCCGAGATCGCCGCGGCGCTGGAGGAGCACTACAAGCCGCAAGGGCCCTCCGACCGCATCCCTGTCGCCCCGGTCTCGATCGCGGTGGCGCTCGCCGACAAGATCGACACGCTCGTGGGCTTCTGGGCCATCGACGAGAAGCCGACGGGAAGCAAGGACCCCTATGCGCTCCGCCGCGCGGCGCTCGGCGTGGTGCGGATCATTCTGGAGAACGGGCTGCGTCTGCGGCTTCTGGATCGTCTGGGGCCGGAAATCGGCGCCGACCTCCTCGCCTTTCTCGCCGACCGCCTGAAAGTCCAGCTGCGCGAGCAGGGCAAGCGGCCCGATCTGGTCGACGCCGTGTTCGCGGCGGGCGACAGCTCGGCCTCCGACGACCTCGTGCTGATCGTGCGCCGGGTGGAGGCGCTGGAGACGCTGCTCGCCACCGACGACGGCGTGAACCTGCTCGCAGGCTACCGCCGCGCGGCCAACATCCTGAAGGCCGAGGAGAAGAAGGACGGCGCCGGCGCCTTCGAGGCCGCGCCCGACCCTGCGCTGTTCGCGGAACCGGCCGAAAGCGCGCTGTCCGCCGCGCTCGACGTGGCGGAGCCGGCGGCGGCCGTGGCGCTCGCGGCGGAAGACTTCCCCGCCGCCACCGCCGCGCTGGCGAAGCTTCGGCCGGAGGTGGACGCGTTCTTCGACGGCATCATGGTCAACGCGCCCGAGCCGAGCTTACGCGCCAACCGTCTGGCGCTGCTCGCCCGCCTGCGCCGCGCCACCCGCGCCGTCGCCGACTTCGACCGCATCGCAGGCTGAACTCCAGGCTCAACGTCATGCCCGAGCCTGTCTCGGGCATCCACGACTTGAACCTCGCAGCGGCTTGACCTCCGAAGTCGTGGATGCCCGGCATGCGCCGGGCATGACGGTTCATGCCGAGCGCGGGCCCCCGACGCCTCACAACGGCGTCGTGGGGACGCCTTGGTCGCCGCGTTCGGCGATCCAGTCGCGGGCGCCGGCGAGGACGGCGGCGTAGACCGCGGCGCCGAGCGCCTGGCCGGCGTCGGTGTGGAGGCCTGCGAAGCTCTCGCCCCCCTCCGCCCGGTCCGGCGCCGCCACCACCGCGCAATCGGTGCCCGTGCCGGTGGCGAGGCCGGAGGGGAGGCGCCAGCCGGCGTCGATCACCGCCGCGGTGCGGGCTTCGGTCGCGATCGACAGCGCCTCCAGCAGCGCCGCGGGCGACAGCGGTATGGAGACGGCGGCGAGCAGGTTGATGGTGCCATAGCCGCGTCTCGCGCCGGCGCCCGCGCCGACCCGCACGGCGTTGCCGAGGCCGACCGTCGCCACGCAGTCCGCCGCGACCGCGCCGACATGCGCGCCCGCGCGGCGCACGCGCGTCACGTCGCGGGAGGTCATCATGGCGACCGCGTCGGTCAGCCCCTCCGCTTCCAGCCGGGCGTCGAGGAAGGCCAGCGGATCGCGGCCCGGCGGCAGATCGGCGTTGCGCACTTCGAGCCAGGCCACGCAGGCGCCGGTCTGGAAGCCGGGCCGCGCCGGCGCCCAGCTCAGCAGGGTCTGCGGCGCGGCGAAGGCGATGTGGAGCCAAGGCGGCGCGCAGCGCAGCGCGAACAGCTCCGCCGTCCCGCCATCGGCCGACGCCGCCTCAGCCACGGCGCGCGGCCGTGCTATCGTGGCCGCCTGCTCTCACGCCGCGATCCCGCGCCATCGAAACGGCCCGCATGAAGTCCTCCAAATCCGCCCGGCACGCCGACATTCTCGCAAGGATCACGGAACAGCCCAGCCTTCGCGTCGCCGATCTCGCCGAGCGGATGGGCGTGTCCACCGAAACCATCCGCCGCGATCTGGACGAGCTGACCAAGCGGCGGCTGATCAATCGCACCTATGGCGGCGCGGTGCGAGCCCCGAGCACGGAGCCGGCGATCGGCCAGCGCCACGGCCTGTTCGTGGCCGAGCGCGAGCGCATCGCCCGCGCGGCGTCCGCGCGCGTCACGCCGGGCGCGCTGCTGATGATCGGCTCCGGGGCCACCACCACCCATGTGGCCCGCCGCATCGCCGTCGAGCACAAGGGCCTCACCGTGCTCACGCACTCTTTCGCGGTGGCGACCGTGCTCGCCATCAACCCCACCATCACCGTCATCATGGCGCCCGGCGCCTATCTCGCCAGCGAAGGCGCGACGGTCGGCGCGCTGACGATCCGCTTCTTCAACGAGTTCTCCGCCGATCTCGCGATCGTGGGCGCAAGCGGCCTGACCGAGGAGGGCGCCACCGACGCCCTGCTGGAGCCTGCCGCCGTCTACGGCGCCATCACGGCCCGCGCCGCGTCGACTATGGTGGTCGCCGATCGCTCCAAGTTCGAAAAGCTGTTCCCGGCCCGCTACGCCACATGGCGCGAGCTCGGCGCCCTCGTCACCGACGCCGCCCCCGCCGGCCCCCTCGCCGCCGCGCTGGAGCGCCGGCAGGTGGAGGTGGTGGTGGCGTGAAGGGGCAGAGAAGGCGCTGCTGCCCCCGAGGCGCGGAGCCTTCGCGCCGCCCCCTTCCTTGTCCCGGCCTTGAGCCGGGACCCAGACACGCCGACGCAGGAGGATAAAGCCGCCCGGCCGTCGCGCGCTGTTCTGAACCGCCAGCGGTTCTGGGTCCCGGCTCAAGGCCGGGACAAGAAAAGAGCCGCGCCGCCCCCAACTGTTGGACCACACACACCCGAATGTTGCATCTTCCACAGGCGCATGTGATCCTCGCGGCTCCACGCAGCGGGGACGGCGCATGTATGACGACAGCTTTCTGAACCGGCTCGAGGCGCGACTGCGCGCGTCGCTGCCGCTGTGGGATCTGTCGCCCGACACGCCGCTCCGGCTGCTCACCATCTCCGAGAACGCCACCTTCCTCGCCGAGGCGCCGGGCGCGCCGGTGGTGTTCCGGGTCCACCGCCCGGACTACCACACCCGCGCCGAGATCGCCTCGGAGCTCGACTGGCTGGAGAGCCTGCGCGCCGACGGCGTGGCGGAGACGCCGGCGCCGCTCCGGCTCGCGAACGGCGACCTGCTCGGCGCCTTCGACGACGACGGCGCCACCCGGCATGTGGTCGCCTTCTCCTTCGTGAGGGGCCGGGAGCCCGAGCCGGGCGCCGACCTCCCCGGCCAGTACCGCACGCTCGGCGCGGTCACCGCCCGCCTGCACGGGCATGCGACGCGCTGGACGCGGCCCGCCGGCTTTGTCCGCAAGACCTGGGACTTCGACGCCCTGATCGGGACGCGGCCGTTCTGGGGCGACTGGCGCGCGGCGCTCGGCCTCGACGCGGCCGGCCTCGCGACGATCGAGAAGGCGGAGGCGGTCCTTCGCGCCGAGGTCGCGGCCTATGGCGCGACGGCCGAGACGTTCGGCCTGATCCATGCGGACCTTCGCCCTGCCAACCTGCTGGTGGACGGCGAGAACCTCGCGGTGATCGATTTCGACGACTGCGGCTTCTGCTGGTTTTTCTATGATTTCGCCGCCGCCGTCAGCTTCATGGAGCACGAGCCGTTCATCCCCGAGCTGCAGGCGGCCTGGCTCGAGGGTTACGCCTCCGTCGCGCCGGTCGATCCCGCGGCGGTCGCCATGCTGCCCACCTTCCTGATGCTGCGCCGGATCCAGCTCACCGCCTGGATCGCGAGCCACGCCGAGACCCCCACCGCCCAGGCCATGGGCGTTCCCTACACCCACGGCACCGTGGCGCTCGCGGAGCGCCACCTCGCCCGGAGCGCCGCCCGATGACCGCCGCCGCGAGCCGCAAGATCCTCGCCCTCAACGCCTTCGGCGCCGGCGACGCCGCGGGGCTCGACGCGGAGACGGCCGCGCTGGTGGAGCGGCGCCGCCGCACCTTCGGCCCCACCTCGGTGCTGTTCTACGAGCGCCCGCTGCACGTGGCGCGCGCCGAGGGCGTGTGGCTGGAGACCGCGGACGGGACCCGCTATCTCGACGTCTACAACAACGTGCCCTCGGTCGGGCACTGCAACCCCCGCGTGGTCCGGGCGGTGGCGGAGCAGGCCGCGACGCTCAACATCCACACCCGCTATCTCTACGACGTGGTGCACACCTACGCCGAGCGCCTGCTCGCCACCTTCCCCGAGCGGGACGACTACCGGGCGGTGTTCACCTGCACCGGCAGCGAGAGCAACGACGTGGCGCTCCGGCTCGCGACCATCGCCACCGGCCGGTCGGGCTTCGTGGTGACGGAAGGCGCCTATCACGGCAACACCACGGCGGTGGCGGAGGTTTCGCCCTCGTCGCGGCCGGGCAAGCCGCTTGCGCCCCACGTGCAGGCGATCCCCGCGCCGCTCGCGGGCGACGCGGACGCGGCCGCAGCCTTCACCGCCGACCTCGAGGCCGCGATCGCGAGCCTTGAGGCGAGCGGCCAGGGCTTCGCGGGCCTGCTGGTGGACACGATCTTCTCCAGCGACGGCGTGGCCGCCGACCCCGCCGGCTTCCTGAAGCCCGCCGCGGACGCCGCCCACCGGGCGGGCGGCCTCGTGATCGCCGACGAGGTGCAGCCGGGCTTCGGCCGCACGGGCGCCCACATGTGGGGCTTCCAACGCCACGGGATCACGCCGGACGTGGTCACCATGGGCAAGCCCATGGGCAACGGCGTCCCCATCGGCGGCGTGGTGGCGCGGGAGGCGCTGCTGCAGGGCTTCGCCGACAGCGTGGGCTACTTCAACACCTTCGGCGGCAACCCGGTCGCCTCCGCCGCGGCGCTCGCGGTGCTGGACGAGATCGAGGAGCGCGGCCTCATGGCGGAGGCCGGCGCGGTCGGCCGCCATCTGCTCGACGGGCTGGAGCAGGTGCGCGCCCGCCACCCCGCCATCCGCGCCGCGCGGGGCGCCGGGCTCTATCTCGGGGTCGAGTTCGTGGACGACGCCGGCCGCCCGGACGCGGCCCGCACCAGCCGCGTCATCAACGGCCTGCGCGACCGGCGCATCCTGATCGGCGCGGCGGGCCTTTACGGCAACGTGCTGAAGATCCGCCCGCCGCTGGTGTTCGAACGCGCCCACGCCGACCGCCTGCTGGACGCCCTCGACGAGACGCTCGCCGCGGCGGGGTGACGGCGCGAGACGGCTGGATCGAGACGTCATCTGCGCTTTCAGGGGCTCCCCTTCCTTGTCCCGGACGTGATCCGGGTCCCAGACACGCCGGCATGTGAGGATAAGGCGGCCCGTTCGTCGCGATCTGTTCTGAAGCGCGGACGCTTCTGGGTCCCGGATCACGTCCGGGACAAGGAAGTGGGCGGCCCTTCAGCAATCACAGGCGCGGCGTACTTCGGTCCCCTTGCGGGGAGAGGTCAGGGGCAGCGCAGAACGGAGCGCGGCCCTCGAACTGCGCCCTTCCTTGTCCCGGACGTGATCCGGGACCCAGACACGCCGGCATGTGAGGATAAGGCGGCCCGCTCGTCGCGATCTGTTCTGAAGCGCTGACGTTTCTGGGTCCCGGATCACGTCCGGGACAAGAAGGCGGCGGCCGTTCTTCCGGCGCACGCCCCGATCCCCGCGATCATGGTCTAGTCTGGCCGGCGATTCGTCCCTCGCGCGCCGGAGACGCCGCCCATGGCCGCCGCCCGTTTTCTCGCTCCGCTGGGGTTCCTGCTCGCGGCCGCCCCGGCCGCGGCGGAGGAGTTCGCGTTTCTCGCCGCCCCCCACCACGATCTGAACCGGGTGTTCCGGGTGAACCGGGAGACCGGCGAGGTGGGCGCGTGCCAGTACGCGGTGAAGGACGGCTCTGTCGGGGTGACGCTGTGCTTCCCCGCCGGCGAAGGGGCCGGCGCGCAGGAGGCGGGGGCCTATGACCTCGTCGCCACCAACCACGCCAAGGAGGCGGGGGTCTACCGCGTGGACCGCCGCTCGGGCGCCATCAGCGTGTGCTACGTGCTGGGCGAACAGACGGTCTGCACCCCGCCCGCCCGCTGACGGCGAGGGCGGCCGGGGTCTTAACGCCCCGCCCGTCGCCGTGCTAGACCGCCTCGTGTTTTAAGCGGCTTCACACGCTCAAGGGAGGTCCATCGCCATGGACGGCCTCAACGACCCGTCGCTCCTCGTCGCCCGCTCGTTCGTGGACGGGCGCTGGATCGGCGAAGGCGACGTGAGCGTCACCGACCCCGCCACTGGCGACGTGCTGGCCCATGTGCCGAACCTCGGCGCCGCCGCCGCGACCGAGGCGGTGGAGGCCGCGTCGCGCGCCTTCAAGCCCTGGGCGGCGAAGCTCGCCAAGGAGCGCTCCGCGCTGCTGCGGCGCTGGTTCGATCTCATCCTCGCCAACAAGGACGACCTCGCCCGCATCATGTCGCGGGAGCAGGGCAAGCCGCTCGCCGAGGCCAGGGGCGAGATCGACTACGGCGCCTCCTTCGTGGAGTTCTTCGCGGAAGAGGCGAAGCGCATCAACGGCGACACCCTGCCGAGCCACCGGGCGGACGCCCGCGTGCTGGTGCTGCGCCAGCCGGTCGGCGTGGTGGCGGCCATCACGCCGTGGAACTTCCCCGCCGCCATGATCACCCGCAAATGCGCGCCGGCGCTCGCCGCCGGCTGCACGGTGGTGGTGAAGCCGGCGATGGAGACGCCGCTGACGGCGCTGGCGCTCGCCAAGCTCGCGGAGCAGGCCGGCTTCCCCGCCGGCGTGCTCAACATCGTCACCGGCGACGCCAAGCCGATCGGCGAGGTGTTCACCTCCCACCCGGCGGTGCGGGTGGTGTCCTTCACCGGCTCCACCCCGGTCGGCAAGGAGCTGATGCGCCAGTCGGCCGGCACCGTGAAGCGCGTCGCGCTGGAGCTCGGCGGCAACGCGCCCTTCATCGTGTTCGACGACGCCGATCTCGACGCCGCGGTCGAAGGCGCGATGGTCTCCAAGTACCGCAACATGGGCCAGACCTGCGTCTGCGCGAACCGCATCTACGTGCAGTCCGGCGTCTACGACGCCTTCGCGGAGAAGCTGGTCGCGGCGGTGGCGAAGCTGAAGGTCGGCCACGGGATCGACGACGGCGTCACCCAGGGGCCGCTCATCACCCCGAAGGCGGTGGAGAAGGTGGAGCGCCTGATCGAGGACGCGACCGCCAAGGGCGCGACCGCGCTCACCGGCGGCAAGCGCCACGCGCTCGGCGGCTCGTTCTTCGAGCCGACGGTGCTCGCCGGGCTGACGCAGGACATGGCGATCGCCCAGGAGGAGATCTTCGGCCCCGTGGCCCCGTTGTTCCGCTTCGACACGGAAGACGAAGTCGTCGCCTACGCCAACGCCACCGAGTACGGCCTCGCCGCCTACTTCTATGCGCGGGACGTGGGGCGGATATTCCGCGTGGGCGAAGCGCTTGAATACGGCATGGTCGGCATCAATTCAGGGATCATCTCGTCGGAGATCGCGCCGTTCGGCGGCGTCAAGGAAAGCGGCCAGGGGCGCGAAGGCTCCCAGCGCGGCGTGGACGAGTTCGTGGACATCAAATATCTCCTCGTGGCCGGGCTCGCCGGCTGACAAAGGCAGGATCATCTTGAGCACCGACGACTACAAACGCGCCGCGGCCGAGGCCGCGCTCGCGCATGTGCAACCCGGCATGAAGCTCGGCCTCGGCACGGGCTCGACCGCCGCGCTGTTCGTGGAGCTTCTGGGCGCGCGGGTCGCCGAGGGCCTCGACGTGGTGGGCGTCCCCACCTCCGAGGCCACCCGGGAGCTGGCGGAGAGGGTCGGCGTGCCGCTGACCACGCTCAAGGACACGCCCGAGCTCGACCTCACCATCGACGGCGCGGACGAGGTCGATCCGGAGCTGCGCCTGATTAAGGGCGGCGGCGCCGCGCTGCTGCGCGAGAAGATCGTGGCCTTCACCAGCCGGCGCATGATCGTGATCGCCGACGCCAAGAAGCAGGTCCCGACGCTCGGCGCCTTCCCGCTGCCGATCGAGGTGGTGCCCTTCGGCAAGGAGGCGACCCGCCGCGCCGTGGAGCGCGCCGCGGCAAGGCTCGGCCTGTCCGGCAAGATCGAGATCCGCCGCGCCGAGGACGATTGCCCCATCGTCACCGACAGCGGCCACACCATCCTCGACGGTCATTTCGGCCGCATCGACCGCCCGGAGGATCTGGCCGCGGCGCTCGCCGCCATTCCCGGCGTGGTTGAGCACGGCCTGTTCATCGGCCTCGCCGACCTCGCCCTGATCGCAGGCCCCGACGGGGTCACCACGCTGGAGGCCGGTCCCGCCTCGGCCGCCGCCAACGCCCGGAGATTCGCATGACCCTCGCCGTGACCCTGCGCCGCGCCGCCTGCGCGGCGGGCCTAGCGCTCGCGCTCATCCCCGCCGCCGGCTTCGCCCAGCAGGCGAACAACCCGAAGCTGTCGCTCGCCCGGGAGGTGATCGCGGTCTCCGGCGCCGCGGCGAGCTTCGACGGCATCGCCCCGATCTTCCTCGACGAGGCCAAGCGCACCTTCCTGCGCACCCGGCCCGAACTGTCCAAGGACTTCGACGAGGTGATCAAGACGCTGCTGCCCGAGTTCGAGCAGCGTCGGGAGAAGCTGCTCGACGACGTGGCCTCGGTCTACGCCTCCCGCTTCAGCGAGGACGAGCTGAAGGAGATCAAGGCGTTCTACGAGACCGGAACCGGCAAGAAGCTGGTGTCGACCCTGCCGGGCGTGCTGCAGGAAAGCTACGAGAAGACCAACGCCTGGAGCCGGCAGATGAGCCAGGACGTGATCAAGCGCCTGCGCGAAGAGATGCGCAAGCGCGGCCACGAAATCTAAGCCGGAGCGCCTGAGCGCGTTAAGGTGTGAGGCTGAGCGCCCCTCCCCTTGTCCCGGCCTTGAGCCGGGACCCAGAAACGTCTCGCGTCTCAGAACGGCTTGCAGCCGGGGGGACTCGCTCCCCCAAGCGTCGGCGGAAATGGGTCCCGGCTCAAGGCCGGGACAAGAAGGGGGGGCGCCAGAGCCGTCTGCGCCCCCTCCCCCCCTTCCGCGAACTCCCGCTTACAGGAAGCGGCCGCCGCGCTGGAGGACTTCGATCTTGTAGCCGTCGGGGTCGGTCACGAAGAAGAAGCGGGCGAAGGGTTTGCCCTCGCGCTCGAAATTTTTGAGCCCGCCCGGCGCGAGGCCGGCGGCTTCGAAGCGGGCGTGTTCGGCGGCCACATCCTCGACCGAAACCGCCAGATGGCCGTAGCCGTCGCCGAGGTCGTACGGCGTGTCGCGACCGTCGTTGACGGTGAGCTCCAGCTCGAAGTCCGATTCGGGGTTGCTGAGATAGATCAGCGTGAAGCCGTCGAACGGGTAGCGGTCGGCGACCGACAGGCCGAAGGCCTCGGCGTAGAAGGCGAGCGACCGCGCTTCGTCGCGCACGCGGATCATGGAATGGATCGTCTTGGCCATTGGGGCTGCTCCGGGGATCGGGTCGGCGCGACCCTAGCCGAGCGGCCCGGCCCCGGGGAAGGCCGTTTCCGTCATCCCGCCCGCGCGGACGGCGCGCCGTCGGCGGAGCGGTCGGGCCGGGGCGTTCCGGACGGCGGGGTCGCGGGCTGCGCCGCGTCCTCCTCGCCCCGGCGGCGATACTCCTTGAGGAAGCCCTCGATCGCGGCGGTGGCGGCGATCGAGCGGGCGATCTCCCGGAAGGCCTCGCCCTTGGCCTCGACCGGCGCGGTCACCACCTCGAACGAGCGCGCGTCGGGGCTGTCGGCCATCTTGGCGGCGAACTTCTGCCGGACGCGGTCGAGGCCCATGGCGTCGTCGGCGAGCGACAGCGCGATCGCGGCCCGCAGCACGTCGGCGCGCTCCGTGGGGTCGAGCGGGCCGGGCTTGCGCCACGCGCCGCCGAGCGCCGCCT